>NZ_FTPS01000008.1 GCF_900156525.1 Pontibaca methylaminivorans | reverse complement strand
TGACCTGCCACTGAACTTTCATCCAGCCGCGACCGGAGCCCGGTTGGTGTTTACGCCGTTTGGCGCAGGTTGAGCAATCGCCCGACGCGCGGAGCTTTCATGTCGCGCAGCGGGGCGGGCGATTGCGGTGATCAGGGTTCGCGCGTAGGCAGCCGGGGTTTTGTAATCCAAGGCCGAATGGGGGCGCTCGGTGTTGTAGTCTGTGGCCCAGGCAGCGATCACGATCCGCGCATGGGCCAGGTTTCGGAACATGGTCTCGTTGAGCAGCTCGTCGCGCATCCTGCCGTTGAAGCTTTCGACGAAACCATTCTGCATGGGCTTTCCCGGCGCGATGTAGTGCCATTCGACCCGGTGCTCGGAACACCACCGCAGGATCGCGTTACTGGTCAGTTCCGTGCCGTTGTCGCTGACAATCATGCCGGGCTTTCCGCGGCGCTCAATCAGGGCCGTCAACTCGTGTGCCACACGACGTCCCGAGATTGAGGTGTCCGGGATCGCCGCAAGGCATTCCCGGGTGACATCGTCGACCACGTTGAGAACCCGGAAGCGCTGACCGTTGGCGAACTGGTCGTGGACGAAATCCAGCGACCAGCGTGCATTGGGCCGCGCCTCGACCAGGATAGGGGCCCGTGTTCCGACCGCCTTGTGCCGCGCCTTCCGCTTGCGCACCGTTAGCCCCTCTTCGCGGTAGAGCCGATAGATCCGATTGATCCCCGAGGGCTCGCCCTCGCGGCGCAGCAATACGAACAGGCGCCGGTAACCGAACCGCCGGCGCTCGTTGGCCAAGTCCCGCAACCGACCGCGTAACGCCGTATCCGGCGCGCGTCGAGATCGATAGCGGATCATCGTGCGATCCGCGCCGAGGATGTGGCAGGCCCGCCGTTCCGAGAGGCCATGCTCGGCCCGAAGATACGCAACGGCTTCACGCTTCACGGCGGGCCCTACCACTTTTTTGCAACCAGGTCCTTCATCGCCGCCAGATCCAGCATCTGTTCGGCCAGAAGCTTCTTGAGCTTGGCGTTCTCATCCTCGAGCGCCTTCAGCCGCTTGGCCTCCGACACCGTCATGCCGCCGAACTTGGCCTTCCAGTTGTAGAAGGTGCCTTCCGACATACCGTGCTTGCGGCACAGGTCCGCGCACTTCGCGCCGGCCTCGTGCTCCGTCAGGATGCCGATGATCTGTTCGTCCGTAAATCTCGTTCGCTTCATTGTCCGTCCCCAAGTTGG
>NZ_FTPS01000007.1 GCF_900156525.1 Pontibaca methylaminivorans | reverse complement strand
CGCCTTGCCAGGCGGACCGAAGTGGACCTGCAGGAGGGGGCCGTGGCGACGATCGTCGAATCGATCCTGCTGGGGCGCGCGGCGATGGGTGAAACCGTGACCAGCGGCCATCTGTCGGATCTGTGGACCGTGCGCCGGGGTGGACGTCTGGTCTTTGCCGACGCATTGCGCCTTGCCGATCCCTTCCCCGCCTGCACCGGACATCCTGCGACACTGGACGGCAACCGGGCCATGGCGACGATAATCCATGCGGGCGAGGGCCTCGGCACCTTGCGCGATTCGATCCGCGAACTCTTTGCCGGGCTGTGCGATACGACCGCTGGCGCCGGTATCGTGAACGGAATACTTCTGGTCAGAATCGTCGCCGGCGATGCCATGGCCCTGCGCCGGGCGATGATCCCGGCGCTTTCGGTTCTGCGCGACGGACGGGCCGTGCCGCGACTGTGGAACTTTTGAGGAGAGGTCGATGCAACTCACCCCGCGCGAAAAGGACAAGCTGCTCATTGCCACCGCTGCCATGGTGGCCCGGCGGCGGCTTGAACGTGGCGTCAGGCTCAACCATCCCGAGGCGATCGCCCTGATCAGCGATTTCATCGTCGAGGGCGCCCGCGACGGGCGCAGCGTTGCCGACCTGATGGCGGCCGGGGCGCAGGTGCTGACGCGCGATCAGGTCATGGACGGGATCCCGGAAATGATCCCCAACATTCAGGTTGAAGCCACCTTTCCCGACGGGGTCAAGCTCGTCTCGATCCACCATCCCATTCGCTGACCCATTCGCTGACCGAAAGGAAAGTCTCATGAAACCGCATTCCGCTCTGCTCCGCCATGCGGCGACGGCCACCGTACTGGCGCTGGTCGCATCGCCGGCGCTGGCCCACCCCGGTCACGGCATCCATTCCCACACGTTCCTTTCCGGATTCTGGCATCCGCTGTCGGGGCTTGACCACATCATGGCCATGGTGGCGGTTGGCATCTGGGCCGCGTTTCTTGGCGGGCGCGCGCTCTGGGCGGTGCCGACGGCTTTCGTGACCGCGATGATCGCCGGTTTCGTGCTTGGCGTGAACGGCGTCATCTTCCCGGCGGTCGAGCCCGGCATCGCCGCCTCGGTGGTGGTGATGGGGCTTCTCATCGCGGTGGCGGTGCGTATGCCGATGCTGCCGTCTCTGGCCGTCGTCGGCCTGTTCGGTCTGTTCCACGGCGATGCCCATGGCATGGAAATGTCAGGCACGGCACTGGCCTTCGGAGCCGGGTTCACGGTCTCGACGATCCTGCTTCACCTTGCGGGCATCGTTCTTGGCGCGAGCATCGGTCGCCGCCAGATCCTGCTGGCCCGGGCGATGGGTGTCGTCGTGGCGGCAAGCGGGCTGTTCATCGCCGGCGACATGATCATCGGGGGGCTGGCATGATCCCCGGCGAGATCATCACTGCCGCTGACGACATCGAGCTGAACGCCGGGGCCGAGACCATGACGCTCACGGTCGCCAATCGTGGCGACCGCCCGGTGCAGGTCGGATCGCACTATCATTTCGCCGAGGCGAACGCGACGCTAGCATTCGACCGCGAGAGCACGCTGGGCTGGCGGCTTGATATTCCGGCCGGCACGGCGGTGCGTTTCGAGCCCGGCCAGATGCGCGAAGTCACCCTCGTGCCCTATGCGGGTGCCCGCATCGTGCAGGGGTTCGGAGGTCGGGTCATGGGCCCGCTCGACTGACATTCCAGAAGAGGTATCTGATGCCCTACAAGATTTCCCGCGCGGCCTATGCGAACATGTATGGCCCGACCACCGGCGACCGGGTGCGGCTGGCCGATACCGACCTTTTCATCGAGGTCGAGCGCGACTTTACCCGCTATGGCGAAGAGGTGCAGTTCGGCGGCGGCAAGACCGCCCGTGACGGCATGGGGCAGGGACAGAAGACCCGTGCCGAGGGGACTGCGGATACGGTTATCACGAATGCGCTCATCGTCGATCACTGGGGCATCGTGAAGGCCGATATCGGGATCCGTGATGGGCGCATCAGCGGCATCGGAAAATCCGGCAACCCGGATGTGCAGCCCGATGTGGACATCATCATCGGCGCCGGCACCGAAATGATCGCCGGTGAAGGCAAGATCGTCACCGCCGGCGCCATCGACACCCATATTCACTACATCAGCCCGCAGCAGATCGAAGAGGCACTTGCCGCCGGCACGACCACCATGGTCGGCGGCGGCACCGGGCCCGCAACCGGCTCGCAGGCAACCAACTGCACCCCGGGCCCCTGGCATATCTCGCGCATGCTGCAGGCGCTTGACGGCTTTCCGATGAATTTCGTCGTCTCCGGCAAGGGAAGCTCCTCAAGCCCCCGCGCCCTGGCCGAACAGATCGAGGCCGGGGCCGGATGCCTCAAGATCCACGAGGACTGGGCCGCGACCCCGGCCACCATCGACTGCTGCCTTTCGGTGGCGGACGATTATGACGTGCAGGTGATGCTGCATGCGGATTCGCTGAATGAATCGGGCTTTGTCGAGGATACGATCGCGGCCATGAAGGGGCGCACCATCCATTCCTTCCATACCGAAGGGGCGGGGGGCGGCCACGCGCCGGATATCATCCGCCTGGCCGGGCTGCCTCATGTCCTGCCGGCCTCGACCAACCCGACCATGCCCTTTACCCGCAACACCATCGACGAACATCTCGACATGGTGATGACGGCGCATAACCTCGATCCCAACATCCCCGAGGATCTGGCCTTTGCCGAAAGCCGCATCCGCCGCGAAACCATCGCCGCCGAGGACATCCTCCATGACATGGGGGCGATCTCGATCATGTCTTCGGACAGTCAGGCCATGGGAAGGGTCGGCGAAGTGGTGCTGCGCACGATCCAGACCGCGCACAAGATGCGCCTCCAGCGCGGGCGGCTGCCCGAGGAAACCGGCGACAACGACAATGTCCGCGTCAAACGCTATATCGCCAAGCTGAACATCAACCCGGCCATCGCGCATGGATTGTCGGAACATCTGGGCTCGGTCGAGGTCGGCAAGATGGCCGATCTCGTGCTCTGGTCGCCGGCATTCTTCGGCGTGAAGCCCGACCTGACCATCAAGATGGGCATGATCGCCATGGCGCTGATGGGGGATGCGAATGCCTCGATCTCGACCCCGCAGCCGGTGCATTACCGGCCGATGTTCGGCGCCTTCGGCGGCGCCATCGGCGCCTGTGCCGTCACATTCGTGAGCGCCTTCGCGCAGGATGCGGGGGTGGGTGCAAGACTCGGGCTGGCGAAGGCGACCCTGCCGGTCACCAACATGCGTGGCGGCATCAGCAAGGCGGATCTCGTGCATAATTCGGCCGTTCCGCATATCGAGGTCGATCCCGAAACATACGAGGTGCGCGCCGATGGCGAATTGCTGACCTGCGATCCGCTCGATGTGGTGCCGATGGCGCAACGCTATTTCCTGTTCTAGGTGACGCATATGCTGACTTGCAGTGAAATCCGCCCCGCCGGCAGCTGGGACCGCGAAAGCGCGGCCGATACGGTACGGCTCGACTTCGATCGACGGCACCGGCGGCGGCACATGCTGCATGGCGAGGCAGGGCTTTCCTTTCTGCTGGACCTGCCCCGGGCGGCGACATTGCGCAGCGGCGACGGGCTGGTGCTGGGAGACGGGCGCATCGTCGTCGTGGAGTCAGCCGCCGAGAGCCTGATCGAGATCACCGCGCCGGATATGGCTGCCCTGATCCGCATTGCCTGGCACCTTGGCAACCGGCATCTGCCGACGCAGCTTCTGGGCGATCGGCTGCGGATCCGGTTCGATCATGTGATCCGCGACATGGTTCAGGGGCTTGGCGGCAGCACGCAGGAGATCGAGGCGCCTTTCGATCCCGAAGGCGGGGCCTTTGCCGGCGGGCATCATCACCATCATGGTGAGCACGACCATGGCCATCACCATCACGACCACGATCATCCATGACCACCTGGAACGCACGGCCAGCCGGTGCCACCAATGAACGGTTCATCCTGGCGCCGGAGGCGCTGCAATGGTTGCAGATCTGGTTTTCCCCGGCTTTCCCGACCGGCGCCTTCAGCTACAGCCACGGGCTGGAGTGGCTGGTCGAAACGGCGGCGGTAGATGATGCAGAGACGCTTTTCGACTGGTTGGAAGGGGTGCTCCGCCACGGGGCCGCGCGGTCCGAGGCGGTGTTTCTCTGCACCGCATGGCGACAGATGCGCGCGCGCGACTGGGCCGCGCTGGAAGAGACCACGGTATTTGCCGCCGCGCTCCAGCCGACCGCCGAGCGCCGCATCGAATGCCTTGAGCAGGGCGATGCCTTTCTCGCGGCGGTCAGGACCGGCTGGCCGCATCCTGATCTTGATGAGTTCGCGAAAATCTGCCCGGCCGACATCCCCGCCCCGATCGCGGCCGGTATCGCCGGGGCGGTCCACGACATGCCGCTCGATGCGCTTACGGTCACATTCCTGCAGGGATTCGCGGCGGCGCTGGTGTCGGCCGGCGTGCGCCTCATCCCGCTCGGGCAGAGCGACTGGCTGCGGATTCTGCGCATGCTTGAGCCGGTGACCCGTAACGTCGCTGCGGAAGCGATGGAGGCCGATGCCTCGGACGTCGGCTCGGCCGCGCTGCTGACGGACATTGCATCCCAGCATCATGAAACCCAACATGCGAGGCTGTTTCGATCATGAGCAGAACACATGGCCCCTTGCGCGTCGGAATCGGCGGCCCCGTCGGCAGCGGCAAGACGGCACTGGTGCAGGCCCTGTGCACGGCGCTGCGCGACCGCTGCGAGGTCGCGGTCATCACCAACGACATCTACACGCAGGAAGATGCGCAGATCCTGACCCGTGCGGGCGCGCTGCCGCCCGGGCGGATCCTCGGGGTGGAAACCGGCGGCTGTCCGCATACGGCGATCCGCGAGGACATTTCCATCAATCTGGCGGCGGTGCAGCGGCTCGAGGCCGAATTTCCCGAACTCGA
>NZ_FTPS01000006.1 GCF_900156525.1 Pontibaca methylaminivorans | reverse complement strand
TCCGCGCACTTCGCGCCGGCCTCGTGCTCCGTCAGGATGCCGATGATCTGTTCGTCCGTAAATCTCGTTCGCTTCATTGTCCGTCCCCAAGTTGGGCCGGACTCTAATCGACGGTGGAGGAAAAATCCCGTGGCAGGTCACATCGGTCGTATCGTATGGCGATACCCGCCAGTTCTTGAGGCAGCCGAACATAATCTTGATGCGGTTGCGCCGTTTGTAGCGTCGTTTGTCGTATTTCATCGACTCATGCGAGACTTCCGGCCGGAGGTGCGGGCCTCTAATCCCTTGACTTTAAAAGATTCCCTGATCCAATCAGCATCATGGTCCACATCTGCCAGTAGCAGCCTGCCGAAGAGAGGCTGCTACTCCCCGATCCTTCGACAGTTTCCGGGGTGATTTAAGCTACTCTCTGCCCGGCTGGTCGGTTTCGATCTGGTTGAAGTGGGCCACGGTAGGCGGCTTTCCGCCATGGGCTGCGTAAGGCCGCGGATGGTTTGTAGAAGGGAGCCATCGACCAACGCTGAGTTTGACCTGCGAACCGGTTTCCTAGGCGTTCGTGGAGACGCACTCGTACTTTAGCGATCGTCAGAGGCGTTCGATGAAGATGTTGTCGAAGTAGCGCTTTGCCGTCCAGCGAGATGTTAGCGCCGATTGAAGTTTCCCAGAAGTGCTGAAGTAAATTCCCAAGTTCCGGCGCCGACGATCAGCCGTGATCGATCCTCCCGCTTTTTTGGCAGTCGTCATCGCCGTTCCGCCTGCAGTGGCGGCACGAGCGTTGCATGAGTGCGGGTCTGTTCGGGCATGAGCGAGACATCTAAACTGTCCACCGGTGGGTTGTCCGTCGGCAAGGTGCAGGATATTGTCGACCTCGACATGGCATACTTAGCCCGGCTACTAGATTGTATATAAAAGAAGAAGCCCAAATCGAGGCGCTGGAGTTGGAGCAGCCGGTATTGCCAACGGAGAACCTATGCCAACATCTATCGTGGGACATCGCCATTTGCACCGTCCAGTGTTGCACAGGAGCATTTATCGGAGAATGCTAAAAGCGCCACGTGACAACCGAGTTTCGGAGTTTTTTGAAACGGATCGGTACGCCGTGCCGCGAGGATGGAATGTGGCTCTGATGATGATAACTATCTCGAGTATAACACACGCGAGCAACTGCAGCGGCGGACGCACGCCGACAGATCCTTGTAGCAAGCTCTACGAAATTTAGATTCAGGAGATAAGCTTGGCTTTTCCGTCTTCCTATTCTCAACTATACCGCATGCTTAAGGGACTCCGCAAATGAGATCTGCATCAGTATGACCAGCATGACCGCAATCAATTCCACTTGCGGAGGGCCAGCTGAGCACATTAAACGTGAGGTTTCAGAGGTCCTGTCTATCTATTCTCGTCTTTTTTCTACGGAGGCGCTGAATTTTGTCTTTTACGCAGGCACAGATCCTGTTTGGAGTGCACCCTCGATCATCGAGATGCCCTTTACGTTTCACCCTGATCATATAAATTCCCAGTTTTTGGGTCAGATCGAACTTCCCGGAGCTCATCCTAGTGTGCCGACCATAACCATTCTGGTGGCAATTCCCCGAAAGCCCCTGCCTATTGAGATGAAACAGACAGAAGCGCCATGGGTACCAGTCAGGAAGCTGCGCGCGGTTCATCGGTTCGCTCCCATGATTTACGAAAAAATCCGTTATCATGCAGAGATGCTACGAAAGCAACATTCAATCAAGCGCCACTCCCAAATTTCTTTACCTATCGGCGAAGGGTCGACCCTATTCTCCAGCCCGCAGCAGTCGGTTAGCGATAAACGTCCAGCGATATTAATTGGGATGCACTGGCTGGAAGTGGGCGGTGCCGAAAAGCTGGGCTTCGATACGATTCAGTGGGCACTGGAGGCAGGACTGCGCGTCTTTGTGGTCGCAGGGGTTCCCTCGATTCAACGAATGACGGAAAAGCTGCCCAATAGTCCAGATGTGACCTTCCTGCGCCTGGATCGCTATCTGCCGCACCATCTTTGGCCACGGTATGTCGAAAAATTAATTCGGACCGAGAACATTCAACTGATCCATATTCATCACTGCCGGCCACTTTATGAATCGCTGCCGCAGGTCCGGGCCAAACTACCTTGGGTCACGGTGATCGACAGCACCCATATCATAGAATACGCCGATGGTGGCTTTCCGCGTATATCCGGGGTCTGGTCAAACTTTATTGACCTTCACCATGTGATCAGCAAGGAGCTGATCGATTACTACCGCGAGAATTTCCACCTCATTGGCAAGGTCAAGTTGGGGCGCATGCTTAAACCGGTCGAACGTCAGGCTAGCTTGCCTGAACTCAATATGAAGCCTGGGAAGAAGCGTTTACAGGTGGCTTTTGTTGGGAGGCTTTATTACCAAAAGCGTCCGGTGATCGTTGCTGAAGCGTTTCGAGCTCTCTCGATCTGGGCGAAACGCAACAATGTCGTTTTGGCTGGAAAAATCGTGGGTGAGGGGCCCTTTCTTGATACCGTTAGGGAGCTGCTGCGGCGCTACGGCATTGCTTGCCAGATTGAGCTTTTACCGGCCAACTCGCCGGTGTCCGACATCCTGCGGCAATCCGATATCCTGCTGCTGCCTTCGAACAACGAAGGGCTGGCGCTCGTCTGCTATGAGGCAGTGGAACAGGGCTGCATTCCAATCTCGACCAACGTTGGCTCGCAAGCCGAGATCATTCCGCCCGACCTATTAGTGCCCTTGGAACCCCATGCCTGCGTCAGAGGGATCGTCAGGGCGGTAAATCGCCTCTGGCATGACGCCGACTTCCTGTCCTGCCAGCGTGAGGCTTTGGTCAGCTCGTGGTCCGCGATAATGAATGAACCTACCGCACGCGACATATTGATGCCTGTTTACCAAGATGCAGCGGCGAGCTTGCAAGAGTAGTTTATCAAATGAATGCCTTAAGCAAGACGACTGCAGTGATCGTAACATTCAATCGCTCAGCGAAATTGGTGAGAGTACTGGATGCGCTTGATACCCAGACGTGGAGGCCCGACACGATCCTGGTAGTGGACAATGCTTCGACCGATGATACACAAAAAGTAATTGAGGCGCGAGCGCGCGCTGATCTGAGCATTCGCTATCTTCGACTGCCCAGGAACATGGGCGGTGCCGGCGGCTTTCATGAAGGTCTTAAGGCAGCCTATGCTATGGGGGCCCATTATTTCTGGATTTCCGACGACGACGCCTATCCCGAGCCTGACGCCATCGAACGGCTGATCAGTGCCATCACCACGTTTCAGGTAACGACCGAATGGCGTCCCAGCTTTGCATGCTCTCGGGTAGAGTGGATTGACGGTACCATGTGCGAGATGAACACACCACGCCCGGTCTGGGATTGGCCGCGTTTCCTGCAAGCTGATTCCGGTTGGGCATTAGTTGACTCCGCCTCGTTCGTATCCCTCCTGATCCCGCGTTGGGCAGTTGAGAAACACGGTTTGCCGATCTCGGATTACTTTATCTGGTTCGATGATGTGGAATATACTCGGCGCCTATCGCGATCCTATCCCGGAATCTATTGTCCAGAAAGCCGAGTAATTCATGACATACCCGATAACCGGGGGGTGAATCTCGGGCTGGTAGATGAAAAAAGTCTGTGGAAGTTCAAATATGGTGTCCGCAATGAGACGTCTTGGCGTAGACGCGAGTCCGGCATCCTAGGCGTACTAGCCTATACTTATGGTGTGCATCAGCAAATGAAAGATGGTAATGTGCCTTGGAGGCTCCGGAGGAAAATATTCCAGTCGGTCGTTCGAGGAGCGATGTTTTTACCCAAAACTGTGCCAGTCGATTAAAGTCCATATTTATCGGTAAAAATGACAGAATATTGTAGGAGAGTATTTTGAAATTAGTTATCTTTATTGGTCACTTTAAAACAGGCTCAACATCCATTCAAAGTTTTTTGTCTAGTAATTTTCTACGCCTACTGCAGGCAGGGATATTATATCCCTCGGTTGAATCTCAAGGTATGGCACGTAACTTGCAAGTAGTCCTTTCAGGTCGAGATATGCCCACTATCGGGGACAGCCTGAACATAATTGAGCCCCACAACGCATTAGCGCTCAAACTAAAAACGGAGGAGGATCGGCATGGTGTCCCCTCCTACTATCCGAACTTGCCGAGCGGTTTTCAGATGCTTGAAGCTTTGAATAACCAAATAAGTGCAATCGACCCAAAGTCGGTTATCCTTTGCTCTGAAGTATTTGCCCTTTTTGGGCTAACAGAAAAGAAGGAAAGTATCAAGCGTCTGGCAAGGCGCTTTGCGCATCATGAAGTGACCATCTACTGTAACTTACGACGGCCTGACGAATATATATCCTCGTGGCACCGACAGAGATTGAAGTTTGGTGCTAAGCTTACTAAGCTCTCTGAAGGAGCACTTGATGAATATATGAATAGTGCCCATATTCAACAGGCAAAACTTATAAAGGGCTGGGTTTCTGAGCACTTTCCTGACGCAAAGCTGATTGTAAGAAACTTCGATGACGTTAAGTCGGCGGGAGGGTCGGTAGATGATTTTATTATGAACTCCGGAATTTCTTTTCCAAATCATGTGAAAATTCCAAAAAATCAGAATCCATCCGTGCCAAGTGCGTTTGCTGAGGTTGGGCGGCGTGCATTTCACGAGCTTAAACGCGAGACTGCAAGTCAAATAGTTGGCTGGTTGTCGTCGGCTGGAGCAAGGGTTGCGCACTACTCAGACCAAGAGGTTGAGGTGTTTGGACGCGAAAATCGTGAGATTTTGCTACGATGCTTTCGGCCGATCGCTGAGGAATTAAACAAAATCACCGACCGATACCCTTTCTACTCCAATCTTGAGGATTTTGGGTGCTGCCGTCCTATAAATGAAGTAGATGCATTGAAAGAGGCATTGCCAGGTCTTGTTCTTGATGCTAAACGGCAAAGCTTGCCAGAAAACATTCTTGATTGGCTTAATAATTGGAGGAACTAAGATAGTCGGTGAGGGTTTTACCAATTATTTGTTGACTCGTAGCCGGATGAATCGGTACGAACCTATCGATGGCAAAGCAAGGGAGTAAGCGTGAGAATCCTCTTTCATGGACCTGGAACATCAAGCTATTTGCCTGAGATAAGTCTTCCGAATACCTCAGGTATCCAGCATGGTACAACGGAAAAATTCTTGGGACTGCGCGACACTCATTCTCTTACGAGCAATCGCGGAAATATTATCCACGCTGAAGCTCCCTCGCGTATCTTCTCCTGTAAACGAAGACGCTCTGCCTTTGCAAATCTTGGAACATTACATCGGATCTTCGGCGCTCAAATCGGAGTGAGACTTTCCAGAAATTTTGATCTTTTAGTTCTTTCAGCCGCAAACTTTATTTCGGAGAAAAAAGAATTAGTTAGGCTTCGAGATGCGTTAAATGCTATTGGTGACGCCGTGCCTATAATCGTGCTTGGTGCTGGGCTGCAAGGGGAGCCGGAACTATCCCGTATGCATTCATCTGTTCAGGAAATTTTAGATATCTATAATAAGCGTGCACTGGTTTTTGGTGTTCGTGGTCTTCAGACGGAAGCGTGGTTACATCATAATGGCTTTACTAATGCCTGTGCCTTAGGTTGTCCGAGTATGTTTGTCTTTCCATCCTCTATATTATCTATCGGGCAGGAAGAAGTCGCAGAGGCGAATGAGAAAGCCAATGTAATGGTGGCCGGGTATATCACAGTAAGGGGTGGACGTAATTATGGCCGTGGCGTAAAACTTGCAAAAGCAATACAAGGTGTGCGCGGTTCATATGTATTTCAGGATGAGTTTTTTGCGTATGGAGATCTTGTGGATGAGCGAGGCTCTTTTAACGATGCTACCTGTACCGGTAATCGTGACCGGCTTAATGCCTTGTTAAGCGAAGCGACGGAAGTTCCTCTTCGCTTTTCTAACTACTATTATTTCTCTGAATCATCTGCCTGGCGGCAGGCAGCATTAATGCATGATGTCTATATTGGGGACCGGTTCCATGGCGGCGTGGCTGTCTTGCAGGCGGGCCGACCCGGAATTTTCCTTTCTCATGATAACAGAGTCGCTGAATTGACGGACTTTTTTAACCTGCCTCGGATGACAACTGATGAACTAATTTCTGAAGGTGTGGCTGGGGCGATCCGGACACGACTGACGCCGGGTTCGATATCTCGATTCAAGGAAACCTATATAGAGCGGTTCGCAAACTTCAAGACTACAATGGCAAAGCATAATATACGGGTCTTGCCTCGTCTCTAAGCATGGTAGATACGCGCGCTGCGCGATCGGTTGTGCGGCATTATCGACGACATTACCGCGAATACCTAATCGCGGTCCTGCCAAGGCCGGAGCTGGCGCTTGCACTCATTCGGAAAATACCGGCGTTTCTTCTTCATTGAACGCTCCTTTCGTTAGATCGAAAATCTAGCATGAATGTCCACCACTAGAGGGCAGGTAACTTTTGGAACCGTGCATGGCAAAGTTATCAAGGCGATTTGCCTTATGGCAGGATCGTCCCCCATTCCTTGGCGGCGACCAAGTCCAGCTCCAGAAAACTCGTGACCTTGGTTGATCGTCCGCTCCTGCATGCATTTCCACTCGAAAAACTATTTCGATCCTGCGCAATCTCGAGCAGATCGAGGCCGGGACAGGCGGCGAAATCCAGTTGACCGACGCCATCGCCGCCGACGTCAGCGCCGGCAATCCGGTGCATGGCTACCGCTGCGAAGGCGAGCAGTTTCGACTGCGGCTCCAAGGCGGGCTTCCTGCAGGCGACGGTGGCCTTTGCGCTCGCGGAGGATGATCTGCTGCGCTATATCCAGGACGCCGTGATCATTCCCAAGGCGGCACAGTAAGGCCAGGACGGACCAGAAGACATGAAAACGATACTCGTCACCGGCGGGGCAGGCTATATCGGTTCGCATGCCTGCAAGGCGCTGAAGGCGGCAGGTTACATCCCCGTCACCTATGACAATCTGCTGACCGGCTGGCGCGACGCGGTGAAGTTCGGCCCCTTCGAGGAAGGCGACCTTTCCGACCGCGC
>NZ_FTPS01000005.1 GCF_900156525.1 Pontibaca methylaminivorans | reverse complement strand
AAGATCCGTCGATGGATCCGGCGAATGTTGCGGGAGAGGCCATTGACCTAGTTAGCGCACAGTCTAATCATGGTCTTAAAGGTCGCTTGAATAGCCGAAGGCTTCGAAATCACGGGCGTAATGGTCGCGCACGCGGATTCGGTCGGCGGGTTGCCAGTCGATGTTCAGCGCATCCGAGCGAAGCTCGTGTGGAGGAATCGCGGGCGGCTGGACACCTAGATGGGTCGCTATCGCAGCAAGGGGCGCGGCTAGCCCATCCTCCAGCCGGAAGACGTCGACATCCTTGCCCAGATATTCCCATTGCGGGCGCAGATGATTGTCCAGATGGAATTTCTCGCGCTTCTGGCGGTCGAGGTTTTCTTCGATCCAAGCCGAGAAGTCGGGCAGGCCCTTCCAGAAGCTTTCCTTCGCCAATTGCGCCCGCATCCGGTATTCGCTTGCAATCCGGTCATAGGGGTTGCGTACGCTTGTCAGCGCATAGTCGAAAAATCCCTCGCCCAACAGCGCCCAAATATCCTGTGCACGATAATGCTGCGGCGTGCAGCGGCTGGCGTGAGGGACGCCCATGGAAAACAGCCGCAGCGGCGCGATAGTTTTCATCCAGCTTTCGATCGAAGTTCCCCCAGCCTTCGGAATGTGTATAAAGAGGATGCGTTTGCCGTTATGTTCGATGAAGGGCATGGAGCTTCCTAAATTCGGGCAGCGGATAGCTTCTGCTGCCATCATGCAAACCGAGTTTAGTTTTTTAACGGCATAGCCAATTTATGCGGCACGCCATGTTCAGTCAGATAGTCGTAAAAGCGCGCATAGTTTGCGGGATATTTCTTTGCGAAAGTCTCGGTTTCATAATAGCGATCAAACAGATCGGCAATCGTGAGACCGTCCCTCACCGCCTGCAGCGGCGCTTGCGGCAGACCGAGATAGTCGCAGAACTCTTGCGTACGGCTGTCGTGAACGATCCACAAGCTGGGCACGCCTGATTGCATAGAAGCCATATTCCCGTGGAACCTGGTCCCGATGCAGGCGTCGAAACCGCCGCGGAGTCTTTCGAACCATGGCTCCATCGAGTAATACTGGAAAAATTTCCGTCTTACATAACTGTGGAAGCCGACAAAGTCGAGAGCACCAGAATTTACAATTCTTTTAACACCTTCTGTCATCAATGCTTTCACATCCTCGGGCAGATTGTCGGGAGTTATGCCCTCGGCCATACGCGCAATCTCGTATTCGAAATGCGACGACTGCCCGATATAGGTCGCACCGCCCTCGATCGCCTGAAGAAGAAGGGGAAGCTCTTGCGAGTGGCGGGTAAGGTTGACGACGGTACGTTCGGTCCGAGGCGGTGCTGTCAATTCAGTCATACGGAAGTCGGGCCGACGGCTGATGAAACAGGACTGGCAGCCGATGACCTCAACGTTATCAATCCCAAGATGCTTGCAAAGCTCGGCTGTAAATTCGCCGCGCACGGCGATTTTGGGCGAGTGGTGCGACAGCACGGAAAGCAACCGTTTGGTCTCTGGAGCGACCACGGCGGTAGAAACCGACTGACCAATCCGTGCTTGGGCGCCGAGGCCGAAAACGACGACAGGAAGGCCAAGCTTCTCGATTGCGTTGGCCAATTTTGTATGGCCTTTGGCCAAGGTCGTTGTGTCGTTGACCATGATGCTCGTTGCTGCGACGAAGACCACATGGGTCAGTTCGCTGCGCAGTTGCTCAACGGCCTCATCAGTCATCTTATTGGGATAAAGATTTCGATATTCACCGATAATGTGCCGCGCGGCGAATCCGTGTAGGAAGTTCCCGGTATTCTCTCGGGCGCCTTCGCGACCGTGCGATGTGATACCCATGAACCCTATCCGACCGCCTTCTTTTGGAAGGACATAATCGGTTCTGTTTTCTTCAATAATCATAACTAAATGCCCGCTCCGCAATCGGATTGCTTCTCTTTTTTATTTGCTGGATCGGATGTGGCAATAGAAAACCCATTCTCCTGATAGAACAATTTCAACTCATTTTGGCAAGCTTGAATGGCAGCATTCGCGGCATCCCAGTCATGTTCCATCATCGCTTGCACGGGATCCTTCCATTCCTCCCGGACGTCCTGATACGGCAGCTTGTATAACTGACAAAACTCCGTGATACGGGAATCATAGACGAAGTAAAAGCAGGGTTTACCCTGCAGCAGCGCAACCATGTTGCCATGGAAGCGGAAGCCGATGATGGCATCAAGTTCGGCGGCCAGTGAAAGCCATTCCTCAATGCTTCTAACGCTGACCATGTGCCGGACAAGGTCCTGCGGGGTCAGTTCGTTTTCGCCGGCGATGTTCTTGATGACAGCAGCGGCGGCCTCCATACGCTCGATCATAGGGAGCTGACTATCGGCTACTTTGAATTCGGTCATGACGCCCTGCTCGAACAACGACAGCTTGGCGCATTCTTTAATACCATATTGGATTGCATCGACATGGGCACGTCGCGCCTCCTTCGGAGCGACGCAATAGATGTTGCCCATTAGCCCGCTGTGGAGCGAGATACCGATGGCGCGCTTACGGCTGGATAAACGAGCAGGGATCGACACCTGCGGGCATTTAAGCGTGTAAAAAAGCGAGGGACAGCCGGTGATGCGGATATTCTTCGCGCCGAGCCGTTCCAGCAAGTCCGCAGTGAACTGGCCGCGTACCGAGATACTTTTCGAGCGCTCGTCCAGCCGGGCCACAAAGCCTTTCGCGCCTTCGTTCTGATCTAGGAAGCCAACATCTTGCGTCGGGTTCTGAGCCCCCAGCCCAACAATCGCTAGCGGCGCGTCGATGCTGTCCAGTGTTTTATTGACCGCCTCGAAATCCATGTTGTTGTGCAGATAGGTAGATCCCCGGATTAAAGCCCGGTCAACCGGCTGCGATAGCACGCCGCCGAAGCCGATGCGCACTGTGTCCTCCATCGGGACTTCGCGCAGGATCGCTGCGCAAACCAGCATATCGCCGTAGTTCGGTTTCCATTTCGAGGTCCGCATATCAGGCCATGTCGTCAAGTTCTCATTGGACGAATGGTTGAAATGGACAAGTGCTGTTTTCATTTGCTGCGCGCTTCCTTTGGGATCGTTTGCTCGTGCGTTGTGTTCAGGTCCGGCTTTCCCGTAACTGCTCAAACCGTTCGATGAAGGGTTTAACCGCGTTGTTCCAGTTGCGCCCTTCCATGTCCGTGCGTGCGCGGGAGGAGAGTTGCCGGACCAGCGCGGGATCCGATGCAAGTCTCTCCAGAGCTGTCAGCGCTTCTGAGATGGTGTCGCTTTGAGACAGCACGACGCCATTTACCCATTGGTGCAGGACTTCGGTCACCGCCCCTGCATCCGTGGCAATCGGAATGACGCCCGACCGCATTGCTTCAAGAATCGTCAGTGGCAGCCCCTCGTAGTAGGATGGCAGTATAAAGACATCTGCCCATTCAAAAGCTTCTTCCAGACCTTCGGGTGTTGTCAACGGCGGTTCCAGAAGAGAGCTGATCTGAGGCGGAAGTTCCAAGGCGCTGTCGCTGATCACGGCCCTGCCGATCAAGCGCCATTCGATGGGCAAGCGAAGCGCCTGAGTTGTCTCGATGATCGAGACCAGCCGTTCGATCCCTTTCTGCTGATCAAGCCGGCCCAGATACATGACACGCAGCGGATCCTGCGGGGATCTGGTGGCGCGTCGGGCATCGAGCCGCGCTTCGGCCTCCTCGGGCAGGTCGAAACTCGGGGCGTTCAGTATCGGCACAATCTTGTCGGCGGGGATCCCCATGGCATGACACCACTCTCCCAACTGTCTGGAGCAGGGCAGGATCGCGTCATAGGCATGTTCGAAGGCGAGGCCCAAGTAGGTATTACCGACCGGCCGCTGAAACGTGCTGAGATCGCTAAGATGCAGCGACAGTGCAGTCTTAACACCGAAACGCTTTAGCTGTCCCATCACGCCTGAGATCGCCCCGCCGTGGAAGTTGATGACCGCATCGAGCCAGGCCAGCATCGCGGTGGCCTGCCGCTGATCGCCGGAACGCGACCAGTCGGG
The DNA here is from genome assembly GCF_900156525.1 of Pontibaca methylaminivorans. Taxonomy (NCBI): domain Bacteria; kingdom Pseudomonadati; phylum Pseudomonadota; class Alphaproteobacteria; order Rhodobacterales; family Roseobacteraceae; genus Pontibaca; species Pontibaca methylaminivorans. The sequence continues at coordinate 3,332 of NZ_FTPS01000005.1, read as the reverse complement.
CACGTCGGTTCCCAGATAGTTCGAATTTGCCGGACCCCAAGTCATGAAGGTCGGATCGGCAAGGAAGGTGACGCTTTCGAACGTGTCGCGCCATTCGGCGCTAAATTGACAGCTTTGGGCCTCCAGTATGAAGAGATGCGGGCGCCAGCCGGCGCGCTTCATCGCCCGTGCCGTGTTCAGCGCTACCCGCTCGACCCCGCCGAATTCAGCCAAAGGTAATGCGAAGCCGATGTCGCGCCCGTCTCTGGAGATGCGGGGATAGGCGGCGTCGGCCTTGGTTGGGATGCGGCTGATTTCATGCGTGCGACCGCGCCAGGGAACGTCGGGCGTGCGCCAGTCCCACCTATAGGCCAGCGCGTCGCGGTTGGGCGAGGCTTGATAACGGGCGGCGACGCCCACAAAGTCATGAGCGGCGGCGGTATAGAGTTCCTCCCCGTTCGAGAATAACGTCTCGGGCAGTTGCAGCCGCAAAAGCGTGGTGGGCAAGGCGCAGGGCCGCGCGGCGACGCCCGAGGCCCAGGCGATCGAGCTATCGCGCACGATGTCCGAGAACAGGCCGGGCCGGACCATCAGCATGGCGGCGTGAAGCTCGGTCGAGTCCTGGGCTTCTTGTTCGTTCCAGCCAATGCGCTCGGCGTCGCGCGGCTCGATCTCCAGCGCGGCGAAGCATTGCTGGGCAAGCCGGCGCTCCATCGTCCACAGCACCGCATGCAGCAGTCGCGCGCGGCGCAGCTGGTCCAGCACGGCCGAATGCGTCATCAGCAGGATCGGCGGCATGTGGTGCTGGCTGTTGTCGGTCTGGGTGCGCCACCACAGCCGCTCGAATTCGGCCATTGATATCCGCCGGGCGTCGGGCACGTCGGGATCGACGGTCAGCAGCACCTCTCCCCGGTCGGCAAGAAAGATAGCATAGCGCGGGGCCTCTTGCTGCTCCAGCTCCAGCAGGCCGCGCGGGCTGAACAGCTTCTTGTGCTTCTTGCGCATCTCGCTGCGGATCGCGTCCGAGTCGCGCTCGGAATCGGCTAGCATGGATTCGGCGCGCTTGCGATAGAGGAAACCGAAATTCTCGATATGGCGACCGCGGAAACCGGCCTCGGCGGCGGTCAGGAAGAAGTCCCAGTCCTCGAAGCCGGATTTGAACGAAGTGTCGAAATAGACGCCTGCCTCGAAAACTTCACGGCGGATCAGACTGCCGGCCTCGCAGACGTTCATCACCGTATGGATTAGCAGCGAATAATCGCCGCCATAGTCGCCCGCCCAAGGCAGGCCGAACATGTCGATATTGGGATAGATCCAACCCGTCTCTGGATGTCTGTCCAGCGCTGCCATGGCGTTGGACATGGCATCCGGGCGCAGCCGGTTGTCGGCGTCCAGCATATATATCGCCTCGACTGAAGGCCAAGTCGAAAGCGCGTGGCGAATGCCGTGGTTGCGGGCGTCGCTGAGCCCGCCATTAGGTTTGCGCAGATAGGTGATATGGTCGGGATAGCTCAGGGCGTATTCGTGGCAAACCTCGTCAGTTTCGGGATGCGGGCAGCCGTCATTGACCAGCACAAGCTGGATCCGGAACCCCGCCCGCTGCGCCAGAGCGCTTTCGATTGCTTCGGACAACAGCACCGAATGGCGGAAGATCGGCACCACCACAGCGACACGCGGCGCCGTGACCGGGGTCGCATTCATGATGTGGGGCTTGAGAAGGGTATGTTGCATCCTGTCACCTCGTCAGAATTGCAGGCAGATATGCGAGAAGGTGGACCAGCCATAGGCATTACTACGTTGACCCTTCGGTAAGCGGGTCATCAGATAGATATCGTGGGGTGCATCCAGCGGCCTGGGTAGAAGGACATGGGCTTGCCCCTCCTCCTCGGGGGCTAGCCGGATCCAACCTGAGGCGAGCGCAGCATCGAAATCGGGCAGCCGGCCGGACTTGTGGGGGCGCTGGTCCTGCGGCAGCAGCGCAAGCTGGTATTCGACCGTCGGCGCTTCGGCATGGCGCGTGGCCAGCGTGGCAAAGACTTGGCGTGCGCCGGGCAAGGCAATACCCGGCAGGATGCCGCAGGCCACGCGCCGGGGCACGACATGAACCAGCAGCGCCTCGCTGGACTGAAACAGCGGCATGGTGCTGTTCAGCGTCTCAAGGTCGATCGCAGTGGCCAGCGTGTCGCGTTCGACCCGGCGCAGGCGGTTCCGGCCGCCGATCTGGATCACCGCATGAGCAGGGACCGGCGCATTCGCCCCCGCGATCCAGCGCCACAATTGCAGCGCGGGCAGGGTCTCGACCGGCTGGCCGTCCACCTCGGGATGGAAGCGCGGCTCGGGGTGCTGGACGGCGCTGGACAGCTTGAGGACGCCCTTGCCCTGATAGCTGACATTCAGCATCAGGCTAATCGTGTCCGGCCCCAGTGCGCGATCCAGCGAGAAACGCAGCCAACCATGTTCCAGCCGAGCCGCCGGAACCTCCCATATGGCCAGGGTTTCGTTCGTGTCGGGGCTGAGCAGGCTGACATTCAGCATTCCGCCCTCGGCGGGGGCGGTCTCGTTGCCGATATGGATCGCCAGATCACTCAGTCCGGCGCTGGTGCCAGGCAACCGCTGTATCAGCTGCGAATCGCCGCGCAGCGTGATCGGCAACTGGCCCGAGACCGGCGACAGCGTGGTTTCCAGCGTGCGATGCTGTGGGCCGTGGCGATAGACGAACTGTTCGAGTTTCTGGAAGCTGGCCTGGATCGCTTCGTGCTGCTGGCGTAGCAGCCCCAACTCGCGCATGTAGCAGGTCGAGCGCTGCGCGCTTTTCTGCCGGTGTTCAGTTAGCCGGGCCACCAGCCATTCCAGAACCTTGGTGCGGATGTCGAGGATTTCGTCGCCCAGTGTGATCTCTGCCGGCGGATCGTTGTCCAGACGGTCGCGCCACAGTTCGGCCAGTTGCGACAGGCGCTTCTTGCCGCTGCTCGAAAGCGGTAGCTGGCCGATGGTGCGTAGCATGACCTGATCTATGGGCAGCGGCAGGCCGCCGTCATCGCTGAACGAGATGTCGTTGCGCGAGCTCGAGGCGACGATCAGAGTAACCGGCAACGACAAAGCGCTAGCCTCAGGAAAATCTTCGGAGGCCACAAGGATCGAAGCAAATTGGTTGGGCATAAAGTCTGGGTCCACTAGTGTGATCGAAGGTTCAAACTGATTTTAATACGCCATACTGAACGTTGTCGTTACTGTTGTGTTGGTGCGCATGGTCTGACAGAGTGCTTGATTGAGGTCCAGACTCATTGAATTTCATAGCCAGAACAGGACGATGGCAAGAGTATGATCGCCGGAGAAGAAAGTTTTAGGGCATC
>NZ_FTPS01000004.1 GCF_900156525.1 Pontibaca methylaminivorans | reverse complement strand
GGCGACTGCACACGGCTCGTGTCGGGATCGCAGCGCGCCGGGCGCGAGCTCGGCTGGGTGCCGCGACGTTCGGACCCCGGGCAGATGATCGCCGATGCATGGCGCTGGCACCAGAGCGGCCATTACAAAAGCTGATGGGTGCAAGCAATAGATATGCAAGGGTCTCGGCCAAATCGGTGGCTACGATCTTGCGATTTTTTCAAGAGCAGAAGTTTTGGATCTGGCATACCAGATGCGTAATAGAGGTTAGACTATTATTTCGGGACACAGCAGTCGTGATCACGTAAAGCAGCGGTAGGACTTCATGCCTCAAGCGACTTGATATAGAACGTTAACGCGACTTCTTCCGTAGCCTAGTGTTGGACAGTGTTATCAAAATTTAGCATTAGGCGAACCCGGCTGTAATAGTGGCGACGCCTATTTAGCGTCACCACTCGCTTTGCTAGATGGATAAAGAGCTCTTAGCGTACGACCAGAACCGGAACCGTGCTGTGGCTCACCACTTCGGCGGTCTGGCTGCCGAGCAGCAGCCGGCTCACGCCGCGCCGCCCGTGCGAGGCCATGACGATCAGGTCGCAGCCGAGTTCCCGGGCCGCCTCGACGATCGCCTCGGCGGGGGAATCGTCGGTTGCCTGGCGCAGCGTGATCTCGACCCCGACCTTCTGCGCCACGTCGCGGACCGCAGCGAGGGTCTTCTCCGCCATCTGCTTCTGGGCATTGGTCCAGGAATCGATCGTGGCCGCGCTCTGCAGCGGGTAGGGCTGGGTGACGGTGATCACCGTCACCTTGCCGGAGACGCTCTTGGCCAGCGAGAGCCCGTGCTTGATGCCTTGCAGGGAGCGCTCGGATCCGTCGGTCGGCAGCAGAATGTGCTTATACAAGTGTCTTCTCCTCGTTCTGTCAGTCAGTCCTGGCGGTTTGTAGCCCACAGCACCATGACACGACCATGACATGGCGCAAACGAAAACCGCACCGATCGGGAATTGTGCAGGGAATTCGATCGGTGCGGTCCTGTTTCGGGCATTTTCGCCGCAGGCTGGTTATCCGGCCGCGGCGAGGCTGCGGCGCGGCGCGGGGACCGGCCCGCTTCCGTCCGGGCAGACCAGGTGCACCGGGACCGGCATGGTCGCCTTCACCCGCCAGGGTTCCTGGCTCCACATGAAGCCGCGCATGAACCAGGGCCGGCGCGGGTCTGCCCCCATGACGATCGCGTCAAAATCGCCCTTGTGCAGCTTGCGGCGGATGCTTTTGGCCGGGTGGCGGGTGGTCACGATATGGCCGTCCGCCTCGATCCCCAAGGCCTCGAGCCGGTCGAGCGCCGAAGTCATGATCTCCTTCTGCTCGTCCATCTCGCGCTTGCTGGGGCGCAGCCCCGGGTTGGGCAGTCCGAAGCTCGTGCCCCAGAGCCGCGCCACGGTCAGCACCGTGACGCGTCCCTTGCCCCCGGGCAGCAGGTCGGCGGCGCGACTGATCACCCGGTCGCTCACCGCCCGCCCCTCCGAGGCGATCAGCACATGCGGGAGGTGGCCAGTGGCGGGGACGGCGCGGCCGCCTCCCGTGCTCCGGTTTCGGATAAGAAGGCGCAACATCTTCGGTCCCTCCTTACACGGCCTTGGGAGCAACGCCGAGGCGGCGATCTTCCGCCTTGCGATACCAGTAGAGCGGCAGATACATGAAGATCGCGCCGAGGCCGAGGAAGTAGTAGATCGCCTGCCCGCCATAATACGAGTAGATGAGCCCCCCCACCAGCCAGACGAAGAAGTAGAGAGCGGCCAGGAACAGGGCGATATACTTGAAGTAGTCCGGAAGATTGAACGGACGGTTCAGGTTCGGACGATCGTTCTTCAGCAGGTAGTATCCGATCAGGACCGGCACGAACGACCCGAGATAGCCCACGTTCGAGAAGGAATAGATCTCGATCGCGCCGCCCATGAAGGCGATCACCATGCTAGCGCCGACATTGGTCATCATGGCCCGGTCGGGCACGGAATGGCTGTTCACATGCTGGTAGAACCGCGGGAACTGCCCGTCGAGCGACATCTGGTAGAGCGACCGCGAGCAGCCCATCAGCGAATTGAGCGCCGAGAGCACCAGCGCGATGATCAGCATGATTGCCATGGCCCATTCCATCAGCTTTCCGCCGATGCCCGGGAAGACGTTGCTGGCGAAGGTGACGAACATGGTCTTGGGGTCGACCAGTTCGGGGTCGGAAAGCGCGCTGGCGCCGAGGATCACCACGAAGGAGATCGGCAGCATCGTGTAGACGAAGACGCCGTATCCGCCCTCGAGCGTCATGGCGATTTTGGCATCACGTCCGGGGTTCTTGCATTCGCCGATGTAGCAGGCGGCGGCTTCATAGGCGATCACCGTCCACAGCAATGGGAAGGCATAGGCGATATACATAATCCATGGTGAAACGACGTCCCCGTTGTCGGCCGTCATCGGCGCCCAGAAACTCGACCCGTCGAGATGGGGGAATCCGATCAGCTCGCTCCAGTCGGCGGCACCGAGGTTGAAGATAAAGCCGATCGACAGGAAGGTGAGCGGGATCATCGACAGCACCGCGAGGATGGTCGCCATCGAGGTGCCGAAACGGATGCCCATATAGGCCGGGATCGACAGCAGAAGCAGCCCGACCACGGTGATTGCGAGCGTCCAGTAGGGAATGAAGGTGCTGACCGGGGTGATGCCCGCCGAGGCATCGAGCCCGAGGATATGGGTGATGTAGAACGAGGCGAGGATCATGTTGAGCGGCGCCACCGGCATCCAGCCGACCCAATACATCCAGGCGCTGATGCCGTTCACATGCGGCGCAAGACGCGGAAAGCGTTCCCTGTAGGCGGGATAGGCATAGGAGGGCGATCCCCCCGTGCGCCCCGGCATCATCGCCGAAAGCTCGGCCAGAAGCAGGCAGAGCACCACGCCGGTCAGGGTGAAGAAGGTGATGAAGGGGATGTAGGAGGCGCCGAACACCGTCAGGAAGGCCGGGGCCGCACCGGTGACGAGGATGGTTCCGGCCAGGCCGATGACGAAGGCCCCCCACCAGTTGGTGCCGGTCTGCAGGTTGCCCTGTTCGTAATCCAAGGTATCGGTGTGCATGTCGCTCATTTCAGGGTACCTCCCCTGGCTGCATGCAGCGCCCGGCAACTGCGCCTTGACGTCCCGGTGGGGGCGGATTCGGGGAAAGATCTCTCGTGGGTCATCGGGTACCTCCCTTTTTCTTCGAGATTTTTCTTGAGCGGAATGGATGGGGTCGGATGGCTCCGGCGCTGCTCCTCCAGCCGCTGCCGGTTCCTGCGTTCCGGCCGCCGGGGCCCTGGCGGGCAGCCGTGCCGGAAGGTCGCGACCCATCTGTCTGCTGTGTCTGGCATGCGTCATATCGACGCAGCATGCACCCCCACAGGAAACTAATTTCAATCACAGGAAGGCATTCCTCGGTATGCCCTGTCAAGGCCCCTGTTTTGCACCTGCGAAAAGAACCCCGGCCGGGGACCGGGGAATGCACCGGAAAATGCGGTGCGAAACAGGATCGGACGGGCCGTCAGGCGTCCTGCGAAAGGGCGCTGACCGCCCGGAGCCAGCGGCGGGTGATCGCTTCGCGCGCAACGTGGATGCCACCCCTGACCCGGTGCCGCCCGGCTGACCAGAGATCGGTCACGGGCAGGGATTTGCAAGCGAATACAAGGCCATCCATGATGCGATCCGGCGGCAGCGCGGCAAGATCCGGGCGGGTCGCGTCCAGTGCGACGAGATCGGCAAGCCGCCCGGTTTCGATCCGCCCCGCATCGCGGCCGAGCGCCTGCGCCCCGCCATGGGCGGCCTGGAGAAACAGTGCCTCCCCGAGTGATCCGGCCCCCGGATTCATCCGGTTGCGCGCCCGGTCCCGCAACCTCTGGGAGTATTCCAGCATGCGAAGCTCACCCGAAAGGGTGATTGAAATATTCGAATCCGTGCCCACCCCGAAGCGCCCGCCGGCCCCGATCCACCCTGTCCCGTCAAAGATTCCATCGCCGAGATTCGCCTCAGTGATCGGGCAGAGCCCGGCCACGGCGCCGGTCGCGGCGAGGTTCCGCAATTCATCCGGGCGCATGTGAGTCGCATGGATCAGGCACCAGTTCTCTGCCACGGGGGCATTCCCGAGCAGCCACTCCACCGGCCGCGCCCCGAGCCAGGATTCGATCATCGTGACCTCGGCGTCCTGTTCGGCGATGTGGATATGGACGGGGCCGCCCCGCTCGCCCCCCGCCCCGGATGCGAGCAGGGCGGCGAGGTCGGCGGGGGTGACCGCGCGCAGCGAATGGGGCGCGATGCCGATCCGCATGTCCCCGGCCCGGTCCGCGCCTTCCCGCAGCGCCGTCAGCAGTCCGAGATAGCCCTCGACATCATGGCCGAACCGCGCCTGCGCCGGGGAAAGCGGCGCGCCGCGGGCGCCGCCCCGGCTGTAGAGCACCGGCAGCAGGGTCAGGCCGATGCCGCTTTGCTGTGCGGCGGCCTCCATGCGGCGGGCCATTTCGGCCGGATCGGCATAGGGGGTGCCGCCCTTCTGGTGGTGAAGATAGTGGAATTCACCCACGGCGGCGAATCCGGCCTCCTGCATCTCCATGAAGGCGAAGGCGGCGATCGCCTCGGCCTGTTCCGGTGTCAGGCGATTGGCAAGGCGATACATCGCCTCGCGCCAGGACCAGAAGCTGTCCTGCCCCGGCATGCGGTATTCACCAAGCCCGGCCATGGCGCGCTGAAAGCTGTGGCTGTGCAGGTTGGCGGGCGCCGGCAGCAACGTATCGACGTGGATATCGCCGGCCCGCGTCCCGGCCCCGGTGGTGAGCGCCGCGATGCGGCCCGCGCGGATCTCGAGGCGCAGACCCGCGGCCCAGCCCTGCGGGAGCAGCGCCCGGGCGGCATGAATTGCCGCGCAAGGGCCCGTATCTCGGGACGCCGCGTCCAAACCCTCAGGATCCGGCCAGCAGGCGGCGATAGATGGCGTTGAGTGCTGCCGCCTCGCCGGTGAGGGGGAAATTTCCGGCCATGTGCCGCCGCGCCGCCTCGCCCATGCGGGCCAGGCGGGCCGGATCGTCGATCAGTTCCGCCACCGCGCGGGCCATGGCGTCCACATCGCCCGGCGGCACGAGGGCGCCGGTTTCCGGGGACACGATCTCCTCAAAGGCGCCGACCGTGGTGGCGACCACCGGCACGCTGCAAGCCATGGCCTCGAGCGGGGTGAGCCCGAACCCTTCCCACCGCTGCGGCGCGACGAAAAGATCGAGCGCCTGATACCAGTGGGCGATGTCATGGGTCGGCACCTCGGGGGGGAAAAGGATGCGCGCGCCAAGCCCAGCCGCCTCGCTGCGCGCCTGCAGCCCGCGCAGGAATTCGCGGTGCTCGCTCGTGGCGCGCCCCATAACCAGCGCATGGGCATGGGGGCGTTCCGCCAGCAGCCGGATCATGGTCTCGACAAAGACATCGGTGCCCTTCTGCGCCCGGATCCGCCCGTAGCAGCCGATCAGAACACCCCCGGGCAGGCCGAGTTCACGGCGCAGCGCCATTTGGTCGGTGGGCGGGCGGAAGGCATCGGTGTCGATCCCGTGCAGGATCACATCCGCCTCGCGCTCGAGATAGGCCGCGCTCCGGCGCGAGGTCGCGATCACCGCGTCCATGCGCCGGATCAGCCAGCGCGTTAGGGCGCTGTGGTGGCGCTGCGAGGCCGAGGTGAAGACCAGTTTCAGCCGCTTGCGCAGGAGATGTTTCAGCGCAAGCCCTCCGATCATCTCGACATTGCGCCGCGCATGCCAGACCCGGGCCCCCGAGGGGCCCCGCCGCGGCAGGGTGAGCAGCGCCGCAAGCGGGATCTGCGGCACATGGGGCGGCAGCGCCGGGCCGGTGGCGGCGATCGCCATGTCGCGGGCCTGAAGCGGCACGAGCCGCACCACCGTCGCCGTGACTCCCGACAGGCGGCGTTTGAAATTCGGCGCGATCACGTCGATGGCCGCCGGATCGACCGGACCGGCGGGATCGACCGGACCGACGGGGGGAACGGCAGGATCGGGGGCCCTGGCGGCCATGGCGGCGAACTCCTGTCAGGCACGGGGGGCATGTGTGCGTGAGCGGCCCTCGCCCTGCTCTTGTCAGGGAGGGGGCGGATTTTCAAGCGTGGCCCGTCCGCGCCGAAAGGCTTTGCCCCGCCCTTGTGCGCTGCGATAGAGGATGGCGGCCCAAAGGTCGCGCAGGAGGCCGCGCCGGTCGGGGCCAGAGGAAAGAGGGGGCGCGCAATGGATGTTCCGGCAGAGGCAGCGGCGGATCCGCCGGCCATGAGCGTGATCATCGCCGCCCGCGATGAAGAAACCTGGCTTCCGGGTTGTCTCGATTCCCTGCTGGCGCAGGATGCGACCGCCCCGCGCCTGCAGGTGATCGTCGCCGCCAATGCCTGCCGCGACCGCACCGTTGAACTCGCCCTTGCCCGGCAGGGCGGATTTTCCACCCGGGGCTGGGAACTTGACGTGCTCGATCTGGCAGAGGGCGGCAAGCTCGGGGCGCTGAACGCGGCTGAATCGCGCGCAAGGGGGGCGGCGCTGGTCTATCTCGACGCGGATGTGCGCTGCGATCGCGAACTGCTCGGGGCGCTCTGGCGGGTGCTCGACACGTCTGATCCCCGCTATGCGACCGGAACGCTCGCGGTGCGGCGGGGGCGATCATGGGTCACCCGCGCCTATGCGGATTTCTGGGTGCGGCTTCCCTTCGTGCGGGGTGGCGCGGTCGGGGCCGGGCTGTTTGCGCTGAACCGGGCCGGGCGGGCCCGCTGGGGCGACTTTCCCGACATCATCTCGGACGACACCTTCGTGCGGCTGAACTTCGCGCCCCATGAGCGGATCGAGGTCGCGCCGCGCTACCACTGGCCCATGGTCGAGGGGTTCTCCAATCTGGTGCGGGTGCGGCGGCGCCAAGATGCGGGGGTGGCCGAGGTCGGGGCCCGCTTTCCCGACCTTGCCGCCAATGACGACAAGGCCCGGCTCGGGCGGGGGGAGCTGGCGCGGCTCGTGCTGGCGGCGCCGCTTGGATTTGCGGTCTATCTCGCGGTGCACCTCATGGTGCGCCTGCGCCGGAGCGGCGGCGGCTGGACCCGCGGGCGCTGAGCGCGGCCCGCACGCCCCGGTATCCCCATACCCCCCGGGGCCAATGAAAACGCCGCCGCCGGAAACCGGCGGCGGCGCTGCTGTTTCCGGCCGGCGCGGGAAGATGTCCCCGCGCCGGCGCTATGGTCTCAGATCTTGAAGATCATGTTCGAGATCACGACCACCGCGATGCCCGCGGCGATCACCAGATAGGGGCGAATGCCGGCCTTGCGCACCGAAAGGTCGGGGTTGCCGCCGATCTTCAGGTCGTCGAGCATCTTCTCGGGGAACTTGCCCTTGTCGGTCACGTAGTGGCGATAGAAGAACACCGGCAGGATCAGGGCGATGACCACCACGGCCGTCATCAGCGTGCCCTTGCCCCAGACGTTCGACCCCGCCCCCAGAAGCGCGGCGTTGATGAAGGACAGCCCGCCGCCGATCCAGAGCATGACCGTGGGCGCGCGCCAGGGACGATGCGCGTTCTTGTTGTCGATCCGGTGAATCCAGCCCGAATGCAGGTTCAGGAAGTTGAACACCAGATAGCAGCAGTTCGAGACCGCCAGAACGAACAGGTAATCCGACATCATCAACAGCACGAGGTTGAACGCGAGGTCGGTCCACATGGCCCGGGTCGGCGCGCCGTGTTCGTTCGCATGCGACAGGAACTTCGGCAGCCAGCCATCGACCGAACCCTGGAACAGGGTGCGCGACGAACCGGCCATCGAGGTCATGATCGCAAGCGTGAGCGCGAAGAACAGCATCACCGTGATCAGCCGGACGATGAACACGTTGTCGCCCCCGACCATGGTGGCCATGACCTTGGCGATGGCCGAACCGTCCTCGACCCCCGGCTGCAGGAGGCCGTCGACCCCGAGGAAGCCCTGGAAGGCCAGCGGCACCAGCGTATAGATCAGGATACAGGCCGCGCCGGCGGCGAGGATCGCACGCACGGTATCGCGCGAGGGATCGCGGAATTCGCTGGTATAGCAGATCGCGGTCTCGAACGCATAGGCCGACCAGGCGGCGATGAACAGCCCGCCGAGGAACAGCGTGGTGCCCTCGATATCCCAGGCCCTCGTGACCGGATCCAGCCCCGGAACCACCGGGGTGAGGTTCTCGGCCATCACGTTGCCGGAAACGAGCGGCACGATGCCGACGATCAGCAGCGGGATCAGGACCGCAAGGCCGAGGATGGTCTGCACCTTGGCCGCGGCCGAGATCCCCTTGTGCTGGATCGCGAAGACGATCAGCAGGATGATCGTGCCGATGATCGACACCGCGTCGATCCGGAGCGACAGGTCATCCTTGAGGAAATCGAGGTTTATCAGGGTGATGCGGAAGTCGAGAATCGCCGCGCCCTCTGGCACCAGCGCGGTCAGCAGGTAACCCGCGGCGAGCCCGCCGCCGATCGCCAGGACCGGGGTCCAGGCCAGCCAGTTGCACCAGACCGAGAGCGGCGCCACGATCTTGGAATAGCGGATCCAGGCCGCCGCCCCGTAGACCGAGGCCCCGCCCGACTTGCTCGGGAACAGCCCGGCGATCTCGGCATAGACGAACGCCTGCAGGAACCCGAAGGAAACCGAAAGAATCCAGATCACCCAGGAGGGGTTGCCGACCGTCGCCGCGATCCCCCCGATCGAGAAAAGAACCAGCGCCGGAACCCCCGACGCCATCCAGAAGGCGTCCTTCCATCCAATCGCGCGGTGCAATCCCGCGCTGTCAGGCAGGATTGCCTGATCAGTTGTCGATGCCATCCCTATAACTCCCTGTTATCGTTAGAATGCCGGCATGGTCATGCCGGGGCCGGTCTCCCCGGGGCCGGTCGTTTTCTTGTATCGTGCCGGACATTGCATGCAATCCGTCAAGGCAACCGCGGTGCAGGTTTTCAGGCCGGAACGGATCCGTCCCTGTGGCGGGCGGTTCTCTCCGGTCTCCTGTTCCGCGCGGGGCGAATTCCATTCGCTGCGCCCTCCCCCTGGTCCTTCCGGGGAAGGGGCCGCCTTGCCGCGGCCCCTCCGTTTGCAATTAAAAGTGGTTTTCGAGCTCTTCCGCAATCTCGAACATGTCGCCGACGATGCCGTAGCGGGCGATCGAGAAGATCGACGCCTCCGGATCGGTGTTCACCGCGACGATGTTCTCGACATGCTTCATGCCCCACTGGTGCTGCACCGAGCCCGAGATCCCCATGGCGACATAAAGCTTGCAGCTTGCCGCAAGCTGGCCCGACTGGCCGACCTGGCGGGCCTTGGGCAGCCAGCCGTTGTCGGCGATCGGGCGCGAACAGCCGAGCGTCGCTCCCATGGATTCGGCCAGTTCGAGGAACTGCTCGACATTGGCCTCGTCGGCCACGCCGCGGCCGATCGACATGATGAATTCCGAACCCGGAATGTCGATGCCGCCGGAATCGGCGGGCGGCTGCCAGCCCTCGTGGGTGGTGGCCACATCGGTTTCGGGCGCGTTCATCTCGGTCACTTTGGGCGAGCCCGAGCCGCCGGCCGGCTCGAAGGTGCCGCCGCGAATCGTCAGCAGCACGGTGTCCTTGCCCGGAAAGTCGAGATCGACCAGCACCTTTTCGGCATAGCCGGCACGGGTCGCGACCAGGTCATCGCCATCGAGCGCGAGCTTCATCACGTCGGTGGCCAGGCCGCTGTCGAGCTTGACCGCCGCCGCCGGGATATAGGACCAGGCATCGACCCCGTGGGCCGCGGCGATCACGCGCGGCTTGCGCTCCTGTCCGAGGGCCGCGATCACCGCCTCGAGCTGGTCGGGCTGGAAATCGTCGCTGGCCTTGACGGCGATCACCTCGTCCACGCCCTCGACCGAAAGCGCCTGCACATGGGCCTGCGGGTCGCCGGCAACGATGGCGACGGCAAGTTCGTCCCCGTCCTGCTTGATGCTTTTCAGACCGGCGATGGCCTCGAGCGTGGTCTCGCGCAGTGCGCCGTCGCGCTGTTCCGCAATAACGATCAGATTTGCCATGAGTTACCCCCGGAGTTCCTTGATGATTTCGGCAAGCCGTGCGGCCTGTTCGGCGGGCGTTCCCTCGATCAGCTCGGCCTGGCCCTTTTCCGGCACATACATGCGCCGCACGTTCGACGCCGGGGCCACCGAGCCCTCGTCGAGCCCGAGATCGTCCAGCGACAGTTCATCGACCTGCTTCTGCTGCGCCTGCTTGATGCCCCGGAGCGAGGCATAGCGCGGCTCGTTGATGCCGAGCTGGATCGACAGCACGGCCGGGCAGCGCACGGTCATGATCTCTTCCAGCCCGCCCTCGAGCTCGCGGTGCAGGGTCGCGCGGTCCGCGCCCGGCTTGTAGTCGAGCTTGTTGACCACGGCGGCATGGGGCCAGCCGAGAATGCCGGCCAGCGCCATCCCCGTCACCGCGGACGAAAAGTCGGCCGACTGCGCCCCGGTAAAGACCATGTCGGGCTTTTCCTTCTCGACCACCTTGGCCAGGACCTTGGCGACGGTGACGCTGTCGGCATTCTCGAGCGCATCGTCCCAGACGCGGATGCCGCGATCGGCGCCCTTGGCCAGGGCCGTGCGCAGCGCATCGTCGGTGTCCTCGTTGCCGATGGTCACGACCACCACTTCAGGCTCGTCGCCGGCGGCTTCCTTGATCAGCAGCGCTTCCTCGACCGAGTAATGGTCGAATTCGTTCAGGTCCGTCTCGAAGAAATCCTCGTCGACGTCGCGCCCGTCATCGCGCATCTCGAATTCGTCATCGAGAGCGGCGACCTGTTTTACCGGCACCAGTATCTTCATTTTGGCGTTCCACTCCTATTGAAAGCTTTGGGTTTCGGTGACGGCAGCCCGCGCCAGATTCGCGGCGGCGGCAAAGCGCACCTGTGGCTCTGGATCGTCCAGCAGGCTTTCGCTCAACCGCCGTGCCAGGTCGCTGCGCCGGGCAAGGATCGCCCGGTTCAGCGGATAGGCATCGGCTGCCAGAAGGGTCAGCGCCGCCTCCGGCGCAGCCCGGTTGAAGGCCACCGCGCGGCGCACATCCTTGTCGGGATGTGCGGCGATGACCTCAAGACGGTCGGGCGGGGTGCGGGGATTGCGCCCGAGCGCCCCCAGCACATCCCGGTCCCTGTCGTTTTCTGCCTGTCCGAGCAGAAGCGCAAGCGCCTCGTCGGGCAGATCCTCGCGCAGCGCCACGCCGGCGCGCACCCAGGGGTCGGCATCCCCCGCAAGCCGGGTCAGCACCGGGCCGGGGGTGGCGGGGTTGCGCGTCACGCTGCGGCGCACCGCCATTTCCGCATCCCCCCCCAGGGTCTCGATCAGGGCGGGCGGCAGGTCGCGGTTGCGCGCGATCCAGCGCCGCACCCAGGCGTCGCTGTCGGCCGCAAGACGGGCGATCAGCGGCTGCGGCAGGCTGCAGCGGCGGGCGAACAGGCGGCGCACCCGCGCCGAAGGATCGTCGCTGTCGTCAAGCTGCTGCTCCGAGATCGCGGGGTTGCGCACCGCCGCGCCGCGCACCTGTTCGTCGGGGTCGGCAAGCAGCCGCAGAAGCATCGCCTCGGGCAGGGCGGGGTTGCCGGCGCATTTGCGCCGCAGCAGCGGGTCGGCGGCGCCGGCGGCCTGCTCCAGCAGTTCCGCGGGGCAGTTCGGATGTTCCACCACATCGGCCCGCACCCAGATTTCGCCCCGCTCCCAGAGCCGCGCGAGCGTCCCGGCGCCGGCTGCGGGCACGGCCGCTGCGGCGCGGGTGATTTCCGTGTCGTCCTCGGCGGCCAGCCGGGCGATCACTTCGGCCGGGGCCTGCGCATTGCCCGCGACCGCGCGGCGCACATCAATGTCGGGATCCTGCGCCAGCCGGGCCAGCATCTCCGCCCCGGCGCGGGGATGGGCGGCCAGATAGCGGCGCACGCGCATGGGCGGCGCGCCCTCGAGCAGCCGCTCAAGCGCGGCCTCGGGCGTGGCCGGGTTCTTGGCCAGCCGCAGGGTCAGGGCCGGGTCGCCCGCTTGCGCCAGCCGTTCGAGCAGCCGCGGCGGCACGAAGGGCGCGGCCGCCACCACCAGCCGCTGGCGCCGGTTCTCCAGCGCCAGTTCCTCGAGTTCCGCAGAATCGAGCCGCGTGCAGGCGCCGAGCGCGGCATAGGGATCGCCCGCCTCCAGCAGCCGTGCAATCAGCGCGGCGACGGAATCCGTCGCCGCACCCCGGGTCGATTCTGCGGAATGTCCGCTCATGCCGGTTCCACGGGCTCCGGTTCGGGTGCGGTTTCGGCCTCGGGCTCTTCACCCAGTCCCATGGCTTCCTCGACCAGTTCGATCAGTTCCATGACGCGGAAGTTGCCCTCGTTGCCGGTGCCCTTGACCCCGTCTTCCATCATGTTGAGGCATTTCGGGCAGTTCACCACCAGCACCTCGAGCCCGCCGATCCCGGCCGCCTCGGCGGCGCGCAGCTCGGCCGGTTTCTTCAGCTCGGGCGGATCGGGCAGCCAGATGCGGCCGCCCCCGGCCCCGCAGCAGAACGAATTGTGCCCGTGGCGCGGCAGTTCGACCAGGTCGACCCCGAGCTGGTTCATCACCAGCCGCGGCGGCTCGGTGCCGTCGTTGATGCGCCCGAGGTGGCAGGGATCGTGATAGGTGACGCGGTAATCCAGATTCCTGGGCAGCGGAATCGTGCCCTCGCGGATCAGCCGCTCGAGCAGCGAGCTTGCGTGCTCGATCTCGTATTCGCCGCCGAATTCGGGATATTCGTTCTTGATCGTGTTGTAGGTATGCGGGTCGGTGGTGACGATCGACTTGAACTCGCAGCTGTCCAGAAGCGCGATATTGGCCTCGGCCAGCATCTGGAACAGCCCTTCCTCGCCGATGCGGCGCACGTCGTTCCCGGCGGTCTGCTCGTCTTCGTAGAGGATGCCGAAGCTGACCCCGGCCGCGTTCAGGACGCGGGCAAAGGCCTGGGTCACCTTCTGCGAGCGCGGGTCGAACGAGGCATAGTCGCCGACATACCAGAGCACATCGACCGGCTCCTTGCGGGCGTCCTTGATTTCAAAATCGAGCTTGCGGGTCCAGCGTGGCCGCTTGCGCTTGGTCTCGCCGAGCGAGTTGCCGGATTTCTGCAGGCTCTTGAGCGTGTTCTGCAGCATCGGGTCGAAGTCGCCCGATTCGATCAGGGCGCGGCGCATCTCGACGATCATCGGCAGATGCTCAACCCCCACGGGGCAGATCTCGATACAGGCGGCACAGGTGCGGCAGGCCCAGACGGTTTCCGGGCGGATCTGGTTCACGCCTTCGCCGATCGCGGGGATCTCCGGCTCCATGGTCGCGCCCGAAAGCTTGTCATTGGCCATCTCGCGCAGGGACAGCACCAGGTCGCGCGGCGACAGCGGATAGCCGCCGGCATTGGCCGGGCAGGCCTCGTGGCATCGGCCGCATTTGGTGCAGGCATCGGCCTGCAGAAGGTGCTTGTCCTTGAAATCGGTGAGCCGGCTGAAGCCGATCCGGTCGGCATCCACATCCGTTTCCGGCATGCGGCGCTTGCCCTTGGGATCGCGCGCCATGAGCGAACCCATGGCGGTGAAGATATGCTTGACCTTGGTATAGGGAACCAGCGCAATGAAGGTGAGCGCGAGTATCCCGTGGAACCACCAGAGCCCCATGCGCATCACCCCGCCCCCCTCGGGGCCGAGGCCGAGGCCCATCATCACATAGGCCAGCGCCGTGCCGACCGGCGCATGCCAGCGCACCGCCCAGACCTCGGGGTCGTTCATCAGCCAGACCACCCGCGCCGCCTCGAGGAAGAAGCCGGTGATCGCGATGATGATCAGGGTCCAGAGAAAGGCCCAGTCCTCGCGCCGGTAGTCGCTGCGGTCGTAATCCGGGTCGCTGGCATCGCGGTCGGGGCGGGTATAGTCGAGCCGCGGCAGCTTCAGCCACTTGCGGCGATACATCATGTAGAGCAGCCCGGCGATCAGCGCGACTCCGGCCAGATCCATCACCGTCCCGAAGGCCAGATAGAACCAGCCGTACCAGAAATGGATGCCGAAGGGCCCGGTGATGTCCTGGTCGAGCGTGATGGTGCTGGTGCCGATGAACAGCAGCGTGAAGCCGTAGAAGATCCAGGCATGCATGCTTCCGGCCTTGCGGGCGCGGCGCTTGATGGTGCGATGCGACAGCACCGTCTCCCACATCGTGCCGAAGCGGGACCAGAAGGGCGCCCAGGCTCCCGAGCGCACCCCGCGGCGGTATTTGCGGATCTGCTGCCAGACCCCGTAGAGAAAGACGGCGATCGCGACGATGGCGACAGCATAGAACACGACAAGCATCCAGGTCGGAAAGTCCTGGAAGAGAATGCGTGTCACGTCCCTCGGATCGGTTTCGGGAGAGATCATCGGCTCGGTCCTCGTATATTCATCCCCGGCGCCGGTCAGGGCGCACAGGGATCATTCGCATTCGGCATTGTTCAAGCAGGACGGCCGCGCAGGTCAACGCGCGGCCGTCCGGGTGACGGCTCGGGTCAGAGCCGCCATTCGTGTCTGTATTCGCCACCCGGCTGATAGGCGGTGCCCCAGGAGATGACCTCGCGCTTGTAGGGCAGCGGGTACTGCGGATCCTGGTCCTCGATCTCGCGGGCGATGCGGTGCCCGTCGAAGGTCGCGTCGGCCATGATCTTCGGTGCCCAGGCATCGCCGATCACATAGATGCCCTTGATGCCATGGTCCTGCCATTCGTTCTGGCGCGCCTTCACCTCGCGGAACAGCGCATCGTCGGAATGGCGCCCGGTGGTCAGCACCAGCGTGTCGAACTCAAGCCACTGGTGACTCTTGTTCTCGTCGCGCGGCAGCTTGCCGGGGCCGCGATATTCACGGCGCGAGCCCTCGGCCCAGACGTCGTAATATTCGATCCGGCCTTCCTCCACGCGCGAGGCCCAGACCTCGCCGATGATGTTCACCTTGAGCTCGGTCAGGCGGCGGCGCATGTTCGGGTATTCCAGCGTGAAATGCATGTAGTTCCCGAGCCCGACACCGTCGATGATCGTGACCTCGTGGCCCTTGGCCGCCAGCTGTTCGGCGAGCGAGGGCGCCATGTAATAGGCATCCGAGTTCAGGATCACGACGCGCTTGCCGATCTCCTTTTCGCCGCGGAAGATCTGCTCCGGCGTGACCTGGTCGGGACGCGAGGCATCGACGCCCGGCACCGGATCGTGACTGAGCGGGTTGACCCCGTTCGTGTTCCACTTCGCACCGGTGGCGATGATCACCTTTTCCGCGCCGTAGCTCAGCACGTCGTCGGCGCTCAGCTGCTTCTGGCCAAGCGCGAGCTGCGATCCCTTGACCTTCTTCAGCAGCTTGTTGATCTGAACCTCGCGATAGTCGCGGTGATAGCCCCATTCGCCGAGCCCCGGCAGGGTCGCAACGTCGTTCACATGGCCACCGATCTTCTCGGCGCTGTCAACAAGGTGTGTGACATAGCCGCGCTCGAGCAGCACCCGCGCCGCCTCGGACCCGGCCGGGCCCGCGCCCACCACCAGGATGGAATCGTCGGATTTCGCCGGTTCGAACTTCTCGGGGTGCCAGCTGCGGCGGTATTCCTCGCCGGCGGTGGCGTTCTGGGTGCAGATCATCGGCGGGCCGCCGATCTCCCAGCGGGAGATGCAGACGTTGCAGCCGATGCAGGTGCGGATGTCGTCCATCCGGCCCTGCTCGATCTTTTCGGGCAGGAAGGGGTCGGCGATCGAGGGCCGCGCGGCGCTGATGATGTCGAGCTCGCCGTTGCGGATCACCTCGGCCATCTTCTCCGGGTCGGTGAAGCGGCCGATGCCGAGAACCGGCTTCTTAGAGTGCTTCTTGACGAATTTCTGCCACGGAATGGCGTGACCCTGGCGATAGAAGCGTGACGGAGCGGCATCCTCGCCCCACTGGGCGATGTCGCCGATGTTGATGTCCCAGACGTCGACAAAATCGTCGGCCAGCTCGATGAAGCGCAGGCCGTCTTCCTCGACCTCGATACCGTCGGGGCCATAAAGCGTGTCGATGGCAAAGCGCGAGGCCACCGCCAGTTCGTGCCCGACCGCCTTCTTCACCTTCTCGAGCGTCTCGACCCAGAACCGGGCGCGGTTCTCGAAGGAGCCGCCGTAACCGTCGGTGCGCTTGTTGTGATAGGGCGACAGGAACTGCACCGGCAGATAGGCATGGCCGCCATAGACGTTCACGAAGTCGAAGCCGGCATCGCGCGCGCGCAGGGCTGCATCGACATAGAACTGCTGCACCTGGTGGATATCGTCGATATCCATGGCATGGCAGTAGGTCAGCGTCTCGAATTCCGAGGAATACTGGCTCGGGCCGCGCGGGGTCTGGCGCGTCTCCATGTTCGGGGCATGGGGGCCGCCATACCACATCTCGATCCCGGCGAGGCAGTCGAACTTGTGCACCTCGTCGGTCATGGCGCGCAGGTTGCGCACATCGCCCTCGTCCCAGATCCGGGCCGAGACGCGCATGGTGTCATCGGATTCGGGGTGGATCGAGCAGTATTCGGTGTTGATCGCGCCCCAGCCGCCTTCGGCCTTGATCGCGCGGTGCGCCGCCTGGAAACCGGGCCGGTCGGTACCGGCGCCGATACAGTGCGGGCTCTGGTGGAAACGGTTGCGCATCGTCTTCGGGCCGATCTGTATCGGTTCGAAAAGGATGTCGTATTTCGCGGGCCTTTTGTTGGCCATGATGTCTTCTCCCTTCTCCCTGTTCCGGCCCCGACTGGTGCGGGACCGGATACTCTTTCAATATCCCCCTTTCCACCCTCGCGCAAAGGCGCAGGTGACGCAGGGGAACCGGGGCGCAGGCCAGGGCCGCGCGGGGCGGCCCGCCGGCGCCCGGGTCTTCGTCAGGAAGCGCGCGGGCGCTCCTTGTTCTTGTCGTAGAACGGCAGGTTCTCGACCGTGACTTCCTTGTCGCCGACCGTCACCTTGGTGCCCTCGGTGATGTCGGGATCGACGAAGACATAGGCCAGGGCCTTCTTCATGCGGTGCGAATAATCGCCCACATTGACCTCGCCGACCTTCTTGCCGTCCTTGGTCAGCTCCTCGCCGCCTTCCCAGAGGGCCGCATCTGCATCCGTGGCGATGCCGCGCAGGATGAAGCGTTCCTTGCCTTCCTTGGCCAGAGCCGCGTCGCGGCCAAGGAAGTCGCCCTTGTCCTTGTTGACGAGGAAACCGGCGCCGACCTCCCAGGGAGTGTTGTCCGGGCTGACGTCGAACGGATAGAACAGCAGGCCGGCCTCGACCCGGATCGGGTTGAGCGAGTTGAAGCTGGCGGGGATGACACCCTCGGATTTGCCGGCCTCAAGGATCTTGTTCCACAGATGCGGCGCATCGGCCGGCTTGGCATAGATTTCATAGCCGCGCTCGCCGGAATAGCCGGTGCGCGAGATATGCACGTCGCGGCCGAACAGCTTGGCGTCGGTGTGGCTGAAGAACTTCAGCTCGCGCAGGTCGGTGCCCTCGACATTGGGGGCGAGGACGTCGATCGCCTTGGGGCCCTGCAGCGACATGACCTGGACTTCGTTGTCCCACTCCAGCGTGACATCCTTGCCCTGGGCGGATTCGGCGAAACGGTCGCCGCTGGTGCCGGTGCCGATGACCCAGAGGAACTTGTCCTCGGCGAAGCAGGAGACGATCCCGTCGTCGCAGACGCCGCCGGTGTCGTTCAGCACCAGCGTGTACATGGCGCGGCCCGGCTTGAGCTTCGAGATATCGCGGGAAACGGTCCGGTTCACGACCTCGCGCGCATCGGCGCCCTTGATCCAGAGCTTCCGGAAGGCGGTCAGGTCAAACAGGCCGGCGGCATCGCGGGTGGCGTCGTGATCCTGCTCGATCGTGCTGCCGGCATAGGTGGCGGCCACGTTCATGCCATTCCACTCTGCGAACTCTGCGCCGAGCTTTTCGTGCTCTTCCTTGAGTGCGGAAACGCGTTCTACCATTCTTCACTTCCTTTTCGGTTGTTGACGGGAAGGGGCGCGGGCTGCGCCCCTTCGGTTTCGGGTTGTGCCGGGCATGCCGGCGGGTGTGACGGGCGGGTGCGCCGCCTGCCGGAGAACCGGCAGGGCGGCCGGCGGCCCGGGTCCACGGGGTAGGCCGGGGCGGCTTCTGCGCCGCTCCGGCCGCGGGCCGTCTGTCAGGCCGCCGTGCCGCCCGTCACATCACAGGCGCCATTCGAGATCGGGGTTCTCGCCCGGATTGTAGGGCACGCCCCAGATCTTCTGCTCGCGCTTGAACGGCTTCTGGTGCTGCGGGCTTTCGTCCTCGATCTCGCGGGCGAGACGGTGGCCGTCGAAGGTGGCGTCGGCGATGATGCGCGGTGCCTCGGCGTCGCCGATCACGAACACATCCTCGATGCCGTTCTTCTCCCACTCGTCCTTGCGCGCCTTGATCTCGCGGAACAGGCCGTCGTTGGAGCGCCGCGCGGTGATCAGGATCACCGTGTCGCACTCGTGCCACTGGTTGGTGTTGTTCTCCCGCCGCGGCAGCTGGCCCGTGCCCTTGTATTCGCGCTTGTGGCCTTCGCCGTAGATGTCGAACAGCTCGACCCGGCCCTCTTCGACGCGCGAACAGCCGGTCTCGCCCAGGACCTTGATGCCGAGGTCGCGCAGCATGCGCTGGACGTTCGGCCCCTCGAGCGTGAAGTCCATGTAGGCGCCGACGCCGCAGACGCTGGCGATGGTGACCTCATGGCCCGCACGGGCGAATTTCTCGGCGATGCTCGGCGCCCAGTAGTAGGGGTCATAGTTGATGATCATGACCCGCTTGCCGACCTTCTTCTTGCCCTCGAAGACCTGCTCGGGGGTCAGGACATGGGGCAGCGAGGCATCGGCGCCCGGGATCGGCTCCTGCGTCATGTGGTTGAAGCCGACCGTGCTCCAGGTCGCGCCGGTGGCGAGAATCACGCGGGTCGCGCCGTAGTTCAGGATATCGTCCGCGGTCATCCGCTTCTGGCCGAGCGCAAGCTGCGAACCCTTGTTCTTCTTCAGCAGCTTGTCGAGCTGGATCTCGCGATAGTCGCGGTGATAGCCCCACTCGCCCAGACCCGGCAGGGTGGCGACGTCGTTCACATAGCCGCCGACCTTCTCGCGGTCATCGACGATGTGGACCGTGTAGCCGCGCTCGAGCAGCACCCGCGCGCATTCCGAACCGGCCGGGCCCGCGCCCACCACGAGAACGTCCTTGTCGGATTTCGCCGGCTCGAACTTCTCGGGGTGCCAGCCGCGGCGGTATTCCTCGCCGGCGGTGGCGTTCTGGGTGCAGATGAAGGGCACGCCGCCCATTTCCCAGCGCGAGATGCAGACGTTGCAGCCGATGCAGGTGCGGATGTCCTCGATCCGGCCTTCCTTGATCTTGTTGGGCAGGAAGGGGTCGGCGATCGAGGGACGCGCCGCGCCGATGATGTCGACCACGCCGGTGTTGATCACCTCGAGCATCTTCTCGGCATCGACATAGCGCCCCACCGACACGACCGGCTTGTCGGTCGCCTGCTTGACGAAGCGCACCCAGTCGTTCTGGTGGCCGCTCTGGTAGAAGCGCGACGGGCCGGCATCCTCGCCCCATTCGGCGATGTCGCCGATGTTGACGTTCCACAGATCCACATAGGGCGAGGCCATCTCGATGAACTTGAGCCCGTCCTCGCCGATCTCGACCCCGGCGCCGCCATAGAGCGTGTCGACCGAGCAGCGGGTCACCACCGCCAGATCGTCACCCACCGCTTCGCGGATCTTCTCGAGCGTCTCGATCCAGAACCGGGCCCGGTTCTCGAAGCTGCCGCCGTATTTGTCGGTGCGCTTGTTGTAATAGGGGTTCAGCCACTGCATCGGGCCATAGGCATGGGCGCCGTAAAGGTCGACGATGTCGAAGCCCGCATCCCGGGCGCGCGAGGCGGCGTCCGCGTAATGCTGCTGCAGGCGCTTGATCTCGTCCTCGTCCGCCTCGTGGTTGTAGGTGAAGCCCGGGCAGCCCGGAACCGTGGCGAAGTCCGCGTTGTACTGGCTGGGGCCCCGCGCGATGGTGCGGGTCTCGAGCCCCGGCGCATGCACGCCGGCATAGAACAGCTCGCAGCCGGCAAGCGCGTCGTTCTTGTGGATGTAATCCACCATCGGACGCAGGTTGCGCACGTCGCCCTCGTCCCAGATCCGCGCGGTGATCCGCAGCGTGTCGTCGCATTCGGGATGGATCGAACACTGCTCGGTGTTGATCGCACCCCAGCCCCCCTCGGCCTTGACGCCGCGGTGAGCCATCTGGAACCCGGGATAGTTGGTCCCGGCGCCGATGCAGTGGGGAACCTGATAGAATCGGTTCTTCAGGGTCTTCGACCCGATCTTGATCGGCGTGAACAGAACGTCATAAGCCGAAGTATCTTTAGCCATTGCTTCCTCCTTGTAAGACTTGGCGGCCATCTACAGCATAAAAAGTTCGGATCAGAAAGCGGAAAGCACCGTCTGCGCAACTTCGTTATACACGACGCCCGTATCGACCGGATCCGCCGCGCGGGCGGACGTGAATCGCCCACCCGGGAGGCCGGACATGCAGATGCCCGCTCCCCACAGCGAATGCCTTTCGTGCGAACTCCTCCCCCTGGACCTCCCTCACGGGGCTGACCCTACGTCTGCCGTCTGCGGATTTCAATGCAGACGGATTTGCACGCTTCTGCGTCAGATGATCGCGGATACGGTGGAATACCGTGAATCCGGTCATGAACGTTCCCGGCTGGTCCGGCCAGATACGGCTCGGATCACCCGTCAGATCCTGCAACAGCACATGTCTCCCCCGGTAAGGCCGGCCTTCTGGCCGGTCTTGCTCGCGCGCAATTAGGCGGGAGCGCGGCGCGGGTGTCAACCGCCTTTATGGAGGCTATTGAACCGGCCGTATCAACCGCGGGCATAGACATCCTCGTAGCGGATGATGTCGTCCTCGCCGAGATAGGATCCGGTCTGCACCTCGATCAGGACCATCGGCAGCTTGCCGGGGTTTTCCATCCGGTGCACGGCCCCGAGGGGCACATAGACGGATTCATTTTCGCTCACGAGTGAGACTTTGTCATCCACCGTGACTCGCGCCGTGCCCTGCACCACAATCCAGTGTTCCGAGCGGTGGTGGTGGCTTTGCAGCGACAGCGCCGCGCCCGGGTGGACGACGATGCGCTTGACCTGGAAACGGTCGCCGAGCGCGAGGCTCTCGAACCAGCCCCAGGGGCGGTGATCGCGGGGGAAGCGCTCGGCCGCGGGGGCCTGTTTGGCCTTGAGCGCCGCCACCACCTGTTTCACGTCCTGTGCCCGCGAGGCATCGGCCACCAGCACCGCATCGGGCATGGCCACGGCGACGATGTTGCGCAGCCCGAGCCCGACAAGCTCCAGCCGCTCGCCCTCGCTGCGCAGGAGCGTATCCTCGCAGTCGATCGCCGTCGCCGCCCCCGAAAGCGCAACACCCGTTTCATCGCGCGGCGATTCCCGCCAGACCGAATTCCAGTCGCCGAGATCCGACCAGCCGACAGCAAAGGGCACCACGGCAAGATTCTCGGTCCGCTCCATCACTGCGTAGTCGATCGAGATATCGCTGACCCGCGACCATGACTCGGGAGCGAGCCGCAGGAAGCCGAGGTCGGGGCGCGCCGTTTTTAGCGCCTCGGAAACCGAGGCGATCAGGTCCGGCGCATGAGCGCGGAAGGCATCCAGAATCGCCCGCACCGAGAACAGGAAGATCCCAGCATTCCAGAGATAGTTCCCCGCGGCAAGCATCTCCCCGGCGCGCACGGCATTGGGCTTTTCCACGAAGCGGCGCAGCGGCAGCGTTTCGGGCGGACCGTCGCCCGGAGCCCCGTCAAGTTCCAGATAGCCATAGCCGGTCTCGGGGCGGGTCGGGTGGATGCCGAAGGTGACGAGCCGTCCCTCGTGCGCGGCACCGACCCCGGCCCCAACCGCTTCGCGGAAGGCCGCCTCGTCGGGCACCATATGATCCGAGGGCGCGACCAGCATCAGCGCCTCGGGGTCGCTCTGTTCAAGCCAGAGCGCGGCGGCTAGCACCGCGGGGGCGGTGTTGCGCCCTTCGGGCTCGATCAGGATCGCTCCCGGCTCGACCCCGGCCGCGGCAAGCTGTTCGGTGACGATGAAGCGGAAATCCGCATTGGTCAGCACCAGGGGCGGCGCGTATCCCTCGCCCGACAGCCGCAGGGCGCTGGCCTGGAACAGGCTCTGCTCGCCGGTGAGCGCCGTGAACTGCTTGGGATAGCTCTTGCGCGACAGCGGCCAGAGCCGCGTGCCCGAGCCGCCGCACAATAGAACCGGTGTGATCATCCGCAAAGCCTCCCGAAAGCCTGCTGCTGCGCGAGAGAACGCGTCGCTACTCGCCCGCAGCTTATCCGCATCCTGCACCAGTTTCCCCACATAAGCCACGCGGCGCTCCGCCTCCAGCAGGAACCGCGAAGCGCGCCACGGCCCCTCAGAGCGGCGGATGGAAGAAGGCCGGGATCCGGCTCCCCTGTTTGAGCGCAGCCAGAGTGGCGCGCGCGCTGTCCAGCGCCTCACGGATGGTTACGTCCATGTCGAGATAGCGATAGGTACCGAGGCGGCCGATGAAGCTCACCCCGCGTTCCTTGCGCGCGCGGGCGGCATAATCCGTCAGCAGTGCCTTTTCCGCGACCTGGCGGATCGGATAATAGGGAATGTCATCCGGCCGGGCCGCGCGCGAATATTCGCGGTAGCAGACCGATCCCGCGTGGTGTTCCCAGGGGGCGAAATGCTTGTGTTCGGTGATGCGCGTCCAAGGCACCTCAACATCCCCGTAATTCATCACCGCGCAGCCCTGGTAATCGCCCCGATAGGTGAAACGTTCGAAATCCAGCGTGCGATAGCCGAGCCGCCCGAGATCATAACCGAACCACCCGTCGAGCGGCCCCGACCAGAACACATGGGTGCCCTCCCCGACCTGCGCGGGGTCAAAGACCGTGTTCAGCCGTAGCGCGATGTTTGGGTGGTCGAGGATGCCCTCAACCATGGCGGTATAGCCCTCTTCGGGGATGCCCTGGAACCGGTGAAAGAAATAGTTGTCATCGTAATTGAACCGCAGCGGCAGGCGTTTCAGGATCGAGGCCGGCAGCTCGGACGGGGCGCAGCCCCATTGCTTCTGTGTATAGCCCTTGAAGAACGCCTCATAGAGGTCGCGCCCTATAAAGCGCAGCGCCTGTTCCTCGAAGCTGTGGGGCTCGAGGATACTGCGGTCGGCCTGCTGCTCGGCGATGAAGGCGCGGGCCTCGTCCGGGCGCATGGTCCGGCGGAAGAACTGGTTGATCGTGTGCAGATTGACCGGAAGCGAGAACACCTCGCCCCGAGCGGTGGTCTTGACCCGGTTCATGTAGGGGCGGAAGCGCGCATGAGCGTTGACGTAATCCCAGACCTCTTCGTCATCGGTGTGGAAGATATGCGGCCCGTAGACATGGACCATGATGCCGGTCTCGGGATCGCGCCTTGTGTGGCAGTTGCCGCCCACATGGTCGCGCGCCTCGACCACGCGCACCCGGTGCCCGGCCTCGGCAAGAGCGCGCCCGACCACCGCCCCCGAAAGCCCCGCACCCACCATCAGGAAATCTCGTGCCATGAACTGCTCCCATCCTTCATTATCTTCATTAATTACAATAGATTGCGCTGTTGTATGCGCCAAGGGTATATGGTCCATACAAAGACCTCTATACCGCTTGAAGCGATGAAGGGATGAAGCGGAAAGGGATCTTTGCGCAGATAATGGCGGGTTGGCAGCCGAGCATGTCGAGAAGAGAACCATAATGATCGATGCCACATATCCGAAAGCACATCACACCGCGTTCAGTCTGGCGTCAAAAAGGAGGCGTGAGGAAAGCGCACTAAAACCGGCATGAACAGTATGCCTACGGTGGAGGCCGTCTGACGGGGTTTCAGCGTCGGTGCTAAGTCCGACTTTATGGCCGACCATAAGTTCAGACCCGAGATTGAAGTCCTCTCTGCCGCGGATGTGCCGCGTCGTCGTCACTGGAGCGATGGCGACAAGATCGCGATTGTGGAGGAGAGCTTCCTGGGGCATCGCCAGGTGACCGCGACGGCGCGGCGGCATGGCGTATCTCGCTCTCTGCTGACGATATGGCGGCGCCAGTATCGCGCTGGCGAACTTGGCGTCGAGACGCCGCCTTCATTCATCCCGCTGGCGGTTTCGCCCATGGCACCTGCGACCGTGCCCGCGACCGCACGGGAGACACCGCGCAACAGGCCTGATGTCCAGCTCGAGATCGTGCTGAGGAACGGGCGACGGCTTCTCGTCCCTTCGTCGGTGGAGCCAGAGGTTTTGGCGCGGCTGCTGCCGGCCCTGGAAGGCCGATGATCGCCTTCCCGGCGGGGGTGCGCGTATGGATTGCCGGTGGGGTCACCGACATGCGGCGGGGCATGAACACGCTGGCGCTTCAGGTGCAGGAGGGGCTCGGGCGCGATCCGCATGTCGGGGAAATATTTTGTTTCCGAGGGCGCAAGGGCGACTTGGTAAAATTGCTTTGGCACGACGGGGTCGGCATGTCGCTTTATCTGAAGCGGCTCGAAGCGGGAAAGTTCATCTGGCCAACCAGCGGAAGTGGTGAAGCGGTGCAGATATCCGCAGCCCAGCTCGGCCATCTCCTGGAGGGGATCGATTGGCGCAATCCGCGCTGGACGCAACGCCCTGCAAAGGCGGGATAATTTTGCCTCGTCGGCCATATTTTCATGGGCTTTCCGATGTCTGCATGGTAGGTTTCGGCCATGTCAGATGCCGCCTCCGAGTTCGCCAGATTGCGCGCCGCGCTTGCGGCCTCGGAGGCCCGTGCCGAGGCCGCCGAGAGCGAGCTGGCGCAGACCCGGGCGGTGGTCTCGGCCTCGGAAGCGATGATCAAGCATCTCCGGCTCGAGATCGCCAAGCTCCGGCGCGAACAATATGGCCACAGATCCGAGCGCCGCGTCCGCCTGATCGACCAGATGGAATTGCAGCTCGAGGAACTCGAGGCCGCAGCCACCGAAGACGAGATTGCCGCCGAGAAGGTAGTGAAGACCACGTCAGCCCCGGGGCTCAAACGTCGCCGCCCGGCCCGCAAACCCTTCCCGGAGCATCTGCCGCGCGAGCGCGTGGTGATCTCGGCGCCCACGGCCTGTTCCTGCTGTGGCTCGGATCGCATCGTGAAGATGGGCGAGGATATCACCGAGACGCTCGAGGTCATTCCCCGGCAGTGGAAGGTGATCCAGACGGTCCGCGAGAAGTTCACCTGCCGGGCGTGCGAGAAGATCAGCCAGCCGCCAGCGCCGTTCCATCCCACGCCCCGCGGTTGGGCTGGGCCCAACCTGCTGGCGATGATCCTGTTCGAGAAGTTCGGCCAGCATCAGCCGCTGAACAGGCAGGTCGAGCGCTACGCCAAAGAAGGTGTCGAGGTCAGCCTGTCCACCCTGGCTGACCAGGTCGGCGCCTGCACCGAGGCACTGGAGCCGATCCATGCGCTGATCAGGGCCCATGTCCTGGCCGCCGAGCGGCTGCACGGCGACGACACCACGGTGCCGCTCTTGGCCCGGGGCGGGACGAAGACCGCGCGGCTCTGGACCTATGTCCGCGACGACAGACCCTTCGCGGGCGGTACGCCGCCTGCCGCGCTGTTCTACTTCTCCCGCGACCGCGGCATGGCCAACCCGAACCGGCATCTCGCCGGCTGGCAGGGCATCCTGCAAGTCGATGCCTATGGCGGTTACAACGACCTCTACCGCGCCGACCGTGATCCGGGTCCCGTCGAGTCTGCGCTCTGCTGGAGCCATGCCCGGCGCAAGTTCTTCGAGCTCGCCGACATCAAGGGGAACGCCCGGAAGGGAAAGCCCGCCCATGACATCTCCCCCGTCGCACTGGAGGCGGTGGCGAGGATCGACGCGATCTTCGACATTGAGCGCGGTATCAACGGGCTGACGGCTGCAGACCGTCAGGTGGCCAGGCACCAGCTGTCCCGCCCTCTGGTCGAGGAACTTCATGGCTGGCTGCGTGCCGAGCGCGACCGGCTGTCGAAGCACAACCCGGTCGCCAAGGCGATCGACTACATGTTCAAGGCGGAGCGCTGGCCAGCCTTCACCGGGTTCCTCAAGGACGGCAGGCTATGTCTCTCAAACAACGCCGCAGAGCGGGCGCTGCGCGGTGTCGCGCTTGGCCGCAAGTCCTGGCTCTTCGCCGGCTCCGAGCGCGGCGGTGACCGCGCCGCCTTCATGTATTCCCTGATCGTCACCGCCAAGATGAATGATGTCGATCCTCAGGCCTGGCTCGCCGATATACTGGCCCGGTTGCCCGAAACGACGCTATCGCGGGTGCCGGACCTCATGCCGTGGAATTGGGCAGCAATACCGCAAAGGATGGCCGCATGACCCTGATCGCCCGCCTCCGGATCATTCTGAACGACGTCGAGCCAATGCCGATGCGCCACATCGAGGTGCCGCTGAAGATCAGGCTCGACCGGCTGCATGAGGTCATCCAAGCGGCCATGGGTTGGACCGACACCCATCTCTACGAATTCCGGGTGGATGATACCGGTTGGGGCATGCCCGACCCGGACGGGTTCTACGACGGCCCCATGGACGCGAAGAAGATGACCCTGGAAAAGCTGCTCGACCAGACCGCCACCAGGACGATCCAGTATATCTATGACTTCGGCGATGACTGGGACCACAGCATTCGGATCGAACGGGTCAACGAGGCCATCCAGGGCGTGACCTATCCGCGGCTGCTGAAGGCCACGGGGGCCTGCCCCCCCGAGGACGTCGGCGGCGCCTGGGGCTACGAGGAGTTCCTCGAAGCCCTCGCCGATCCCGATCACGAGCAGCACGAGGACATGGTCCGCTGGTCGGGCGGGGACTTCGACGTCGAGGATGCCGGGGCCGAGACCATCATTGAACGCTTCGAGCGGCTTGCGAAAAAATGGACCCCGCAGCCTCGCAAACCCAAGGCTACGATCTGAGAGACGCCAAGGACCGCGGCCTACGCCGGATGGTTACCATGAACATAACTGCACACTGTCGCCACTGGACCGTCAGCGACTGCATCGTCATTCTCAACCGCCAAACAGCGGATTTCGCGCAGCTGCGCGATGCGCTCGTCTTCAAGCGAGGTCGCCTGATCGCGCAGAAAGCCGAAATGTTTCGGTGAATGCTCCGCGGGGCGGCGACGAAACACCCGGAATGCGATCACCGTACCGGAGGCGGATGCCGGCGGAATAATTGCCTGACAACGCAAGGTCGCGCCGGCAAACTCGATGGTGGTCGAAATCCCCGGCGTATCGCTGGTCAGGCTCAGCTGCTGGCGGTTCGCAATCACACCGGCAAGGTCACGGGCATCGGTGGGTGTCATGTGCAGATCCGAGAGCGCCATGTGACTTTCCCCCGCACGCTCGGTCCAGATGCGCCCGTCCCCGTTCACCGCCACCTCGATCATGTCTTCGGCCGCAATCAGCGGCTCCAGAACACGCAGCTTGCTCTCGAGGTAGTCACGCACCGCCATCAGAACATCTCGACGTCCGCATTCACCATGACCATGACCACCGCGCCCTGATCGACGCTGATCGTCGGCGGCACGTCGATGTAATCCTTCATGATGGAACCGATCACATCGCTTGCATCATTGCCGATGTTGACGGCCGTATTGCGCGAGACATCAGCCGAGCGGTTCCTGTCGATCGAAGCCGCCGCCAATGTCGGCACAGCGTTGATGAGCGAGACCGCCGCAGCAGCCCCGAAGCGCGAGAGCGCATGGGTGTTGACGCGGCCGGTCACGCCCGTGCGGCCAACACGGTCGGTGCCATAGGCTGCCAACGTGGCAGACTCCCCACCGGGGGTCACCACTCGGTCCCAGGCCACCAAGATGCGCCGCTGGCCTTTCTCGATACCGGAACTATAGCGCCCAAAGAGTTTTGATCCACGCGGGATCAGGACATTCTGCATAGAGCAGGTAGCCCACGAAAGAGGTCAGCCACGCCTCGAACAGGTTCTTGGTGCGATCAAAGATCGTTGCGATCATTGCCAGC
Organism: Pontibaca methylaminivorans; assembly: GCF_900156525.1. NCBI lineage: Bacteria > Pseudomonadati > Pseudomonadota > Alphaproteobacteria > Rhodobacterales > Roseobacteraceae > Pontibaca > Pontibaca methylaminivorans. The sequence continues at coordinate 11,454 of NZ_FTPS01000004.1, read as the reverse complement.
GGCGCCACGCCTAGCAGGAAGGCGATCATGATCTTGGAGAAGCCGACGATCAGCACATAGGCCGCCATCAACAGTGCGATTACCATAAACAGGAGCGCGGAAATCATGCCGCGCGCGATTGAGCTGACCGAGCGTGCCGCGCCGTCCGCCACATCGGACATCTGATCGGCAAACTGATCCATGGCCGCGGCTGGTGACGACGCGCCATTGTCAAAGAAGCTCATGGCAAGATTGCCGCTCGCCGAAGACAGGGCATCATAGATCACGCCAAAATTGGTCCATGATCGCGCAAACAGGAACACCAGCACGAGACATGACCATGAGCGACAGCGAAACCCTCTTGCGTGAACTGTGGACCCAAAAAGGCGTGAGCCTCAAACGCCAGAACGAGTTGCTGGCCGAGATCAGGGCCAAGGCGCAGCCCGGTTCCACAGTCGGACCTTTCGTCATCCCTGGAAAGATCGAGACGCGGCGCCAAGGGTCTGGGCCGAAGATCCGCAACTATTGGGAGACGCATCTTTACACTTACGCCTATGCCTGCCGCCCCGCATCGAAATGGAGCGCCGGGAACCGGGCCGCGCTGCGGGCGAAATGCCTGAGGCACGGCCACACAATGGGCGAATGCCAGATGGTCGAGCGCAACCCCGAACACTTCATCCGCACCGGAAGGCTCGCGCCATGATCCTGCATCCTGCACTATGAACTGCGCGACGATCCCGCTGACCTGCCGATCATCTGCGCCACACTGGCCGAAGCTGAACGCAGATTTGCTCTGTCTGCCGCATGAGCGGCCCCTATTTTACGGCGCGAGCCAAGGCTTCCTCAGCCCACTGGTTGAGGCTCTTCCCGGCCAGCTCGGCAGCCAGAGCCGCCTTGCGATGCAGCTCTGGACTGACCCGGAACATGACCTTGCCCGAATAGGGCTTCTGTGGTTCCTTGCCCACCTTGGTGCAGGTTTCGAGATAGTCATCAACCGCTTCATGAAAGGCTGCTCGCAGCCCTCCGACAGTATCGGCATGAAACCCGACACCATCACGGATGCCGGCGATCTGGCCGAACAGGATGCTGTCCTCGTCATCATATTCGATACGGGCCGAGTAGCCCTTGTAAGTCATCACATTGCTCATGGCTCGATCCCCAGGCGGATCAGGAACTCGCGGGCCGCGCGCACCTGATAGCGTTTTGCTTCCTTGGCAGGGTGCGGACGATGAAAGCTCTCGATTTCGTCATCCTTCTCGAAGCGGACCCGAGAACCGCTGCCCTCGATGACCCTGCAACCGACAGCGAGAAGCAGGTTCTCGATCGCCGCCCACTCGATGGTGCCGGACACCGGGTCCGTGAAGATGGCGGTGAGGGCTTTACGCTGCTTGCTGTTCATCCGGATACATTAGGTCTGCTAGCATATTTTGCAAGCACTTGTATTGCTGGTCATGACTTCGCTACAACCTGTGACCTGCTTCATTGCCATAACTGTTGCACCCTACCCTTCTGGCCAGAGTTCCCGACCCTGCGCACCTGTCGCATCAGGTCGAGGTTTGTGCACTGGCGCTATCTCCTCTGGCGCGGCCAATCGGGTACCTTGGCACAGGGCTGCAAGGTGTAGCGCACGGCTTTCTCGCCATGCCAGATCCGACGCCTCTCACCGGTATTCCACTCCACCTGGGAGCCGACGGCTCTGCCCGTATCGCTGTCGACGATCGTGGCGATGCGACGCACGAACAGTCTCTTCTCTTTCCTGATGGTCTTTCCACCCGACTTCACCATCCCGAACCTCATCCGCCTGTGGGTGAACCATCCGGTTTTGACACCTGAAAGGCCCATGCCTTTCTGGCGGCAGAGCGGGTGGGCGCAGCCCGGTCCGCGGTCTCGGCCTCGGCCGGGACTGTCAGAGGGGTCGGGCAGGCGGAGTGGCGCGGCCCGCAGGCGCAGCCGAGGACACGGGCCCGCCGAGACGACGGCGCGCGCGACGCTTGCCCCTTGACTGGCCAGGATAAGGATGCGTGGCGGATTCTATGGACAGAAAAACCTTCGCGCCGGAGGTGAGCCAGCCGAAGGCGGGTCGATCTCGCGGCGCGGCAAAAGCTGCCTTGTCGCCCTGGGCGACACCGTAGTTTTGACGACTGGTTGACGATGTGAGGTAAAAAGTTAGTGTAGCCTTGGTAGCCTTGGCAGGAAATGTAAAAAGTTTACGAATGCGACAGTGAGGCGGAGCAGATGAGCATGAAGAAGCTGACGGCAGTTGAACGCGATTTGGCACTGCAGCAGCTCATGGAAGGAGATACCATCCAGACCGTAGCGGAAGCCTTCAACGTGTCTCGGCGGACCATCGATCGGCTCAAGGCTGGTAAGAGGATCACCCGCGGTGTCTCCGCAACCCGCGGCAAGGCCGTAGCGGTACGCCTGTCAGCAACCGAGGCCGAGGCGCTTGAGCGGCTGAAGACACGGCATGACTTCCGCTCGAACTCCGATGCGCTCCGTGCCCTGGTGCGGGCTTCTTCGGGAATACTGGAGTTTGATCCCCTGGTGGCGGCACGGCTCGAGGAGGTTCACGGCGAACTGCGCAAGATCGGGGTCAATGTGAACCAGGTGGCGCTCGCTGCCAACCGCGGCCGGGTCGATCTGATGAAGCTCCATTGGGGGGCGATCACCGAGTTGCGTCAGACGCTGCCGAATCTGCGCCGCTTCCTGCAGGGGGTGGTGGACGAGCAGCGCAGGCGCGGCGTCCGCCTGTTCGAGAAATGGATCGAGGCCGAGCGTGGCTAGGCTGGCCCAGGATCTGATCGGGGAGATTCGCCTCGGCCGCGGGGCGAAGGGGCCGCAGGTGCGCGATCTGGAGGTGTCCGCGCGCTCGCGGTTCTCGGTGCAGGCGCGCAATCTCTGGCGGGTGGGTCAAGGCTCGAACGCGGTCATTCTGAAGCGGATCCACAAGGGCGGCACGGGAAGTCGCGAGCGGTTGCGCGCGCAGTTCGATTACCTGTTCCAGAAATCGGAGGCGGTGTTTGGCCATTTGGTCGAGCTGACCCCAGGGCAGAGGGCACTTGATCCGGAAGAGCGCCGCGAGATCGCGCAGGAGTGGTCGGATGGCTGGAAGGGCGCCCCGAAGAACGGGCACACCACGCATCTGCTGCTGTCTTTTCCCCAGGACCTGGCGCCGAAGAAGGCGCTGCATATCGCTGAGACCTGGGCGATGGAGATGTTCCAGTCGGGGCTTCATGCCGATGACGAGTGGGCCTATGTCGCCGCGCTGCATACGGATCGCTCGCACCCCCATGTCCATATCGTGGTGAACAATCGCGGGCTCGAGAGCGGTGAGTGGTTCTTCATGGCGAGAGAGCATGTGTTCAACCTCACCATGATGAAGGAGCGCGTGGCCGGGATCGCAGCTGAAATCCATGTAGACCTCGACATCAGCTCGCGGCTCGATCGTGGCATCCTGACCTACGGGCCGAGCCGGGCCGAGATCGAGGCGGCGCGCCGCGAGCGTCGCCCGGTCTTCGAAAAGATGCGCGAAGGCAAAGCGCTGGAGGATGGGCTTGCCGCGATCGGCAAGAGCCGGGCCACGCTGCGCATGCTCTCTTCGATTGCGGGCCTGGTCGAGCTCACGGATATCGCGACCCGCATGGAGCGCGCGGCCGAGCTGCTGGAGACGGGTGGCATTCTCACGCCGCAGAAGCTGGAGATCATGAACATGGACCTCACACAGGCCACCACCCGCAGAGAGCTCGATGCGGTCTTTGCGAGCTGGCTCGAGAGCACGGAGCGCGAGATCGATCGTCTCGCCCCCGAGGATCGGCGCGAGATGCGCGAGGATCTCGCGGAGATCACTGCGGATATCATCCGCGATCTGGGTGATGCGCGTGGCGCCGAGCTGGTGCAGCGGGCTCCGCAGTCGGAGCTCTACCGCACGCAACTCGAGGAGGGAGAAATCAGCCGCGACAGCACTGCGAAGCACCTGAGTGCCGGCGTTGCCGACGAGTTGCGCGCGAGTATCATTACAGCCGCGCACGCCGTCGGCATTGACAGAGACGTGATGGCGCGCCGTCTCGAGCATCCGGCCGCCAATGCCTGGCAGGAGCGCGAATGGGTGAAGGCGGATCTGCGGGCCGCCTCAAGAGCGCGCGGGCTCGACCTTGAGCGCGAGGCGGATCGCCATAAGGCCGCCGAGATCGTGGATCGTTTCTATGCCACCGCTGCCAAGAGTTTGAATGCCGCGCTTGAGATCGAGGATCGCCATCAGCACAAGTCTGATCGGCTTACCCGTACTCTCGGGATGATGGCTCAGGTGAACCGCCAGCATGGCCAGGTGAGCTTTGAATACGAGGACGACGCCGCCCGCTTCACGGCCGACCTGAAAGATCGCTATGGCGCGCATGTGGTGCAGCAGCTTGCCTCGGGTGAGACTCAAGCGCTTGCGGTCGACTTCCCCGACCCCGGCAAGCGGCGCGAGATCGCGCAGGCCATCATCGCCGCTGCCAAAAGCCATGAGAGCATCGGGCTCACCCGGCGCGAGGTCGCGCTTGCCCGCGAACGCCTGCAGGAGCGCAGTGACGACGTGCATGAGCGGCGCGACAGGGATTACGATCTGGACCTCTGACAGGAGGGAGCGTCATGAATCGCATAACGGTGGCAATACCGCTCGGGCTGGGTGCGGGGGCGATCATCGGTCTCCTGATCGGCGGTCTCTGGCTGCAATGGCAGATGGGTACCAACATGAATGCAGGCCATGCGTCGATCCCTGTCGCGGCGTAACGAGGAACGCCCGCTGCTGACGGCCGACGAGGTGCGCAAGCTTGATCCCGACAAGGTCATCCTCATTCCCGAGCGCCAGAACCCGATCATGGCTGATCGGATCATCTTCTATCAGGATGCCGTCTTCACCGCGATTTCTGATGTGCAGAAAGGCCCCCTACCCTATCCGGACAGCATCCGGGCCAAGCTCGAGGAACTGCGTGCCGAAGTCACCGCATTGCGTACAGCCCCTTCGCCTGCGCTGCGATACCGACTGGAACCCGCACTCGCGCAGGTCGTTGCAAACGAACAGGGTGTCGACCTCCAGCAGCGCGATGAAGCCGACGTTATAGCCGCGCTCAAACCGGATACTGAGGCCGCACAAGCAAAAATGATGAGCTTCACTGCACGGCTGAAGGAAAAGGGGACTGCCTGAAAAGGTTAAGGCCGGTAGCAGAGTTTGGGGCAAGGTCTGACCCGGTCCCGGGCATAGCCGTTAAATGACAGGTTTGCCGCTTGATGATGGATGTGGCTGCCGGCGATCTGTCTCACGTCTCCGCGCCCCTTGCGAAAAGGTGTAGTTTATCCTGCGGCAGGGCGATCATGGCCTCGGTGCCCGGGGTCAGTTCATGGCGTCCCCAGTGGTCTGACGAGATCTCTGCCTCGAGTGTCTGGCCAAGCACCGGGCAGTCCAGCACCACATGGTGAAAGGTGCCGCGGAACAGGGCCGAAACGATCTTTCCCCGCAGGCGGTTCTGCGCGGCCTGCGCCGGCGGCCCGGTCACGATGTCGGATGGACGGATACAGAGGCTGACCTCCGCCCCGGCTGGAAACTCATGTTGTGGCACAGTGAAACTCCCCTCGCCGGCGGTGATCGTCCCATCAGCCGAGACATTCGCGGAAATGAAGTTCATCGCCCCGAAAAAGCTGGCGACAAAGGGCGTGGCCGGATTGCTGAACACGTCTTCGGGCCGGCCGGTCTGTTCGATCCGTCCGCGGCGCATAACGACAATGCGGTCCGCGGTGGCCAGGGCCTCGTCTTGGTCATGGGTCACCATGATGGTGGTGACGCCAAGCTTCTGCTGCAGGTCGCGCAGCTCCCGGCGCAGATGCAGGCGCACACGTGCATCGAGCGCGCTCAGGGGTTCGTCCAGCAACAGGAGCCCCGGCGAGGGCGCGAGTGCACGTGCCAGCGCCACCCGCTGCTGCTGTCCACCCGAAAGCTGCGCCGGATATTTCCGGCCCTGATCGGCCAGCCCGACCATCTCCAGCAATTCCGCGATCCGGTCCCGGCGCCCGCGGCGCGACAAACCCGAATGGTGCAGGCCATAGCCGACATTGCGCCGGACCGTGAGGTTAGGAAACAGCGCATAGGACTGGAAGACGATGCCAAAATCGCGCCGGGTCACCGGGCGGGTCGAGATGTCCTCGCCATTCTGCTCGATTATTCCGCGATCCTGCGGGTCGAGCCCGGCGATGGCGCGCAGCAGGGTGGTCTTGCCGCAGCCGGAAGGGCCGAGAAAGCAGATGAATTCCCCCCTCGCCACATCGAGGTCGATATCGTCGAGGGCAACGAAGGGGCCAAAGGTCTTGCGCAGCCCGCGGATACGCAATGCCGGCGCTGCATTCGCGTCGGGCTCTGTGGCTGCGGTCGTGCCTTGTGTCTGATCAGGCAGGTTCGGCATGAGCATGTCGCGAAAGAAGCCCTTGTTGCCGAACAGGTAGATCAGCGCAATCCCGGGCAGAAGCGAAGGGGTCAGCAGCGGCACCAGGGCCACCGCTCGGAAGAACATCTGCCCCGGCATCCGCGAATGGGTGAGCGCAAAGGCATAGACCGCCGTCAGCGTGAGTGTCAGCAGCGTCGCCACGAGCGAGATGCGCAGGCTGTTGAAGAACACCACCGACACCTGCGGATTGGCGAAATAGGCGACAAAGTTCCGCAGCCCGACGAAGTTGCCCTCGGCATCCTGCACGCCCTTGGAAAGCAGCGTATAGGCGGGCAGCAGCAGACCGACGACGAAGAACAGCGCCAGCCCTGCCAAGCAAAGGCGCAGGAACACATCCTCAGGCCCCGGACGGATGCGGACCCGGCGCAATGATGCGGATGCAGTCGCCGTGTTCGTGGCGGTATTCGTCATGGGACGCCTTTCATCAGCCGCAGGAGCCTGCATTCGGGCAGCGCTCCTGCGGTTCCGGCACACCGGAATCACTCGGCTTCGGACTTGGCGCCGTAACGGCTTTCCCATTCGGCCAGGATCCGGTCCCGGTTTTCCGAGACCCAGTAATAGTCGATATCGACCAAGGCTTCTTCCTCGCCCTCGGGGTAGTTCGACACCTCAGACGAGATGCCCTCATAACCGACAAGGGCGTAATACTTGTTGTGGATCTCGTTGCCTTCACGGCTGGTGGCAAAATCCGCGATCCGCCGCGCTGCCTCCGGGTTGCGTGCCCCTTTGACGATGGCGACGCCCTCGACCTCGGAACCGACGCCCTCTTCGGGGATGATCACACTCACCGGTGCGCCGTCATTGATCGCCTTCACTCCCGGGGCCGGATAGGCAATGCCGATCACCGCTTCGCCGGTTGCGGCCATGCGGCAGGGTTTGGACCCGGAATGCACATATTGCGAGACGTTCCTGTGCAGCGCATCCATGTAGTCCCAGGCGCCATCCTCGCCATAGATTTCCATCCAGCCGATGATGGCCAGCAGACCCGTGGCGGAGGAAGCCGGATTCGGCATGGTAATCTGGCCCTTGTATTCGGGCTTGGTCAGGTCTTCCCAGCTTGCTGGTTCCTCGGTGCCGAGAGCCTCGCCCTCGACGGTATTGTAACAGACGGCCGAGGCCCATGCGTCGGTGCCGACCCAATGGGGCTCGTCGCCGCGGGTGTCGCGAAAGCGTTCCTTGATGTTGTCGAGTTCCCTGGGCGCATAGGCTTCGAGCATTCCCTCCTCTTCCAGCTTCACAAGCCCCGGAGAGATCATCCCAGCCGGTAGGATGCTCGCTGACAATACTGTCGGTTCTGGCAACGAGCTCGGCGAACGATGGACCGTCTGGAGTGACGGGTCCGGACGACCCGGACCCCCCCCACCGCAGCCGCGCGTCCGCATCCCCGCTGCCGCGCAGCGCCTGCCCCCCGCCGGTGGCAAGCGGCGCAAACACCGCCGCCCGGCTTTCGCCCGCGCAGATCCGCGCCGCCGCCTCGATCCGCTCGCCCCGCACCCCGAGCCCCGCGAGGAACCACAGCCGAAACCCCATGCAGGCGCGGGTGATCGGGTGGAGGTCGCACCCCCGCGCCATCGCGCGCTCCCGTTCAGCCGCGATTTGCTGCATCCGTCAAACCCACCATTTTCACCCCGTCCCCCCGCCCTGCCCCGCTATTCGGCTGGAAAGACCAGCTTTTCTGCGGTGTTTGCCGGTATTTATCGGGGCACAGCGCTTCGGACACCACTCACATACGGTCCAGGCGATTGTTGAAGACGGGCGTTCCCTGCATGCCGCGCGACTGCGGACGGCCGACATCGGGTCCGCCTCGCGCCTCCATCTGGGTCGAAGGCATGTATTTCAGCAGATCGGGAAGAGAGGTCGCATTCTGATTCTCGATCATCCGGCCGTCGATTGCGTTGACCGAATATGGCGTGTCCTGAAGCGGCCGCCGCCCGAGAGGCCGATCGTGGCGGTTTTCGGGCGCACGCCGCTCCTGCCGCTGTCGTCGGCATCGGGCGCGAGGCCCTCGATATCTATCGTATCGAGGGTAAGCGCCTCTCTCGTCCCGGTCGTTGATTGCGCCTCGGCTGTGCCGGCCAGAACAAGCAGGGCCACTGCCGTCCGGACAAGAGTAGATGGACAACGCATGTTTGTTTTTCCGGGCTGCTGATTGTGTGATTCGTGATCGGATGGATTCCTTTAGCATAGCGTTATGTACAATCAAACATAACGACGGGCCTCATCAATGCGGTGCAGCCGGATCACGCGTTGCCCTCCGCCTCACTAGCCTGTTCGATGACCTGCGCACGCGCCACTGGCAGGTGGCGGTAGAGCGTGGCAGGGGAGACCTTCAGCCGTTCCGCCACCTCGGCCACGGTGATCGAGCGATCAGCCAGTATGGCGCGCGTTCCACTCGCCTTCGCCCTCTACCTTGATCCCGGTGCTGTCGATCAGAAGGTGCAGCGGACCCTGCGAGCCGCGATAGGGGAGGTTGACCTTCAGGGTCTTCTGGCGCCGGGACAACGTGCTGAAGTCGGGCACCGCCCAGTCCAGTCCGATCAACCGCAGCAGGCTTTCGACGAACCCTGTCGACTGGCGCAACGCCATGCCGAACAGCACTTTCATCGTACGGCAGGTCTGGATGGCGGCATCGCTGTAGTCGGGATGCCGCCCGCGCTTGCCCGTGGGCGCAGCCTCCCAGGTTATGGCGGGATCAAACTAGATCGTCAGCGAGCCACGGCGCTTGAGCGCTTCGTTATAGGCCGGCCAGTTCCGGGTCTTGTAGGCGGGGGCGTAGGTCTGCTCATGCACCCGATCTATCATGCTGGAGTCACAAGATGAATCCCTCATGTGATTTGGGCAACAGAGCCCAGTTCACCCACCAAACTTGCGTCTTTGCAGGCCCATAGTCATCCAATCCTGCCCGCCAAACGCAACCAAGGCGATATAGAGCGCATCACGCTCGGCATCGACCTGGAACACGATGGTCAGCCGGTGGCCACGCCCGCCATGCCGGACCAGCCAGCCGTCTAACGGTGCCGCAAGCCGCGTCCCGGAATACGGGTTTCCGGCAATGTCACGCAGCATAGCCTCTATCTCGTCGAGGCGACGTTCGGCTGCGGCCGGATCGCCCGTGACATCACGGATATGTTCGATAAGCGCCGTCAGGTCGCGGGCGACCAGCGGATGGCGGATCAGCCGCATCAGCGCATGTGGTCAGGTGCCGAGCTACCTCGCGCGGCAAGGGCGGCGCGGGCCTCGTCCGTGAAGGCGGCAGGATCGGCCATGGGCTCCCATTGGTCGAGAGGCAGGGCGAGACGACGTCTCAATTCGGCCTCGAACAGGGCCTGCTCACGGTCGCGGGTCCTCTTGGCCCGTGCCAGTTCACCCGAAACGGCCGCACTGACATTGGGATATTCCCCCGCCTCGACCAGTTCGCGGGCGAAGGCGAAGGCAGTGCTAGTAAAGCTGACGCTCTGCTTGTGGACAGACATGGATCATGGCTCCGCGCTTGGTGATCTGTTGTATCACCGTAAAGCACGCCCGATGTGTCCTCAAGCAAAACGATGATCCAGTCCGAAACTCTGCTATTTTCGCCGAAAACGAGGAGCCTCTCATCTGCAGCGTCCGTTGATGAAATCAACCGCCACCGCGATCTTCTCGCCACCGGTGCCCCGGGCGCAGGCGCCGCCGAAGAAGGCAAACGCCTTGTCGTGGGCGTCAAATACCATCTCCTGCGTCTCGCGAGGGTAGGCCCGCACGAAGAGCATCCGACTGTGGCAGAGGCGGACGTGCGCCACCTTCACCGTGATCGTCGCGCCATCGATCACTACGATCTCGTGGCTCCAGTCGAACTGGTAGGCTTCCCCCGGATCGAAGCTCAGCGGCACATAGGCGGCGGCGGATGTCACCTCCTCCTCCTTGGACCGGGTTGCCGCGTATCGTCGGACCGCATCATAGCCACCATCATATCCTCGGGCCCGGAGTTCCTCGAAGATGCGGATGCGGGTCAGTCGCTCGCGCTTGGGCTTCCGCGCGTTCACCGTCAGCATCTCGTCGAGCAAGTCTTTCCAAGGTCCGATCTTCGGCAACGGCTGAATGGTCCGCTCGCAGGTGAGCTCCGTCGCTCCCGACCGGATCACCACTGTGCTCCCCGATGACCTCGGGGGCATCATCCAATCAGTGTAAGGGGGGGCATTCTTGGACGCCCATCACCCCTCTACGGGGTCAAAATTGCACGCCGGTTCACACTATGGCTCGATCATCACTGTCTATACCGGCCCGGATGACGCCATCACCGCCCTGACCGATGACGGCATCGATGAGTTGAAAACCATGATCGCCGATGCGCGCAGATTCCCGGAAAGCTGGAAAGAATTCCGTGACGACTTCGTCGAGGATGCAAAGCTCGCCGCCCGTCTCGAGGCCCAATCAGTGCGGTAACAACCTGAGCGAGAGGGATAGGTCTGCTCATCACCATGCCGGTCGGGATGGAAAATCTGAGCCTGAATGCGCCCGCGCCATCGGCTGGACCTAAGAAGTCGGCAACCGGTTCTGACGCAGGCCACGAAAATGTATTCCTAACAAATGATGCTCAGTCCGGCCGCGCTGGAAGGCCGCCGTTCTCCAGCAGGAAATCGACGATCTGTCCCACACCATCGCCGCTTTTCATGTTGGAAAAGACAAAGGGCCGGTCGCGGCGCATATGCGCCGAATCCCGCTCCATGACACCAAGATCCGCACCTACCATCGGCGCGAGGTCGGTCTTGTTGATCACCAGAAGATCCGAGCGGGTGATACCGGGGCCGCCCTTGCGCGGAATTTCCTCGCCGCAGGCAACATCGATCACATAGATCGTGATATCGGCCAGTTCCGGACTGAAGGTCGCAGCAAGGTTGTCGCCCCCCGACTCGATCAGGATCAGATCGAGTTCGGGAAATTCGGCCTCGAGCCGCTGCACCGCCGCCAGATTGATGGAAATGTCCTCGCGGATCGCCGTATGCGGACAGCCGCCGGTTTC
>NZ_FTPS01000003.1 GCF_900156525.1 Pontibaca methylaminivorans | reverse complement strand
GTTTCACCCATCGCCGCGCGCCCCAGCAGGATCGATTCGACGATCGTCGCCACGGCCCCCTCCTGCAGGTCCACTTCGGTCCGCCTGGCAAGGCGACCCCGATTGAACAGGATGGTCTCCTGCGGCAGCCAGTCAAGCCGCCCGCCGCGATCCACCCGCAGGCGCTGGTTCATCACCGCATTGCCGGAAAGCGCGCGATAGATGCGTTCCGATCCGGGCGTGGTAACGGTCACCCTCGCACCTTCCTCGACCGTCACTTCGGTCGTGGTCATGTCGCCGCCGGTCATCCCGCCGGCGGTATTCATGATCACAAGTTCCGTTTCATCCGGCTCGACACGCGGCAGGCGCAGTTTGAGGCAGCCTTCCTGGAACAGGGTTCCTGCCCGGGTTCTTCCGTCGTCTCCCTGCGTGAATGAAATTCGCGCATGGCCGAAGGAGCGCGGCAAGGTGCCTGTGCCGGTGTGGTCTCCATTTGCGACGGCTTCGAGCAATTTCCCCTCTGACCGGCAGGCCTGGCCCGCCGTCAACGCAGTCTGTCCTTCGGGATCGACGCGATCCCGCCTCCCCGGTTAAAGAGCCACCTCGAAGAGGCTGTCAACAGCATAACTCGCACCCAGTTCCGCGACAGCCCGGATGACGGCTGCCGCGCGTGCAGTGCCGCAAACCCGGCATGTGCGCCGGTCGTGTACCGCTCATTCATCCGCCTGCGGACCCTCTTCCTCTGCGGCATCGCGGGCGGCACGCTCGGCCACGAGCCAATCGGCGATGGGTTTGAACGGGCCGTATTTGTGCTGTTCAGGCAGGAAATCCCCGGCCCAGGGCTCGAAGGGCATGTCGGCCGGCTTGCGCAGACGGTCGGGAAAGTCGTTTTCCATTCCCTCCTTGTGGCCGCGCGGCTGCGAATTGATATAGGCCGCCACGTCATAGGCCTCGTCCGGTGTCAGGATGCGGTCCTCGTGATCGGCACCCTGCGGCATGTTCGCGAAGATGAAACGATTGGCCATCAGCATCCGATACATGCCGGCACCGTCGTTGTAGCTGTCATCGCCGAACACCGGCGGATAAAGATATCCCTCGCCGTCTCCGGGTTCGCCGCTGCGCATGACCACGCCGCACTCGCCGAGGGTGAAGACACATCCCGCCCGTCACGCCCTCCTCGCGCGTGATTGACTCGGACCGCGCGGGAACAGACAGTGAACAACTGTCAGAATCACGCGCTCTGCTCCCATGTCCCGCCACGCCTCCTCTGCCGTCCTCATCGACCTGCGCGCCCGTATCGCGCGGCTCGAGGGGGGTGTGCGCAAGGCCGGCGTGCTGCCGTTCGGCATCCCCGTGCTGGATGCGCGCCTGCCCGGTCACGGGCTGGCGCTGGGGGCATTGCACGAGGTCGCGGGCGGTGCGGGCGGCACGGTTGATGGCGCGGCGGCGGCGCTGTTTGCCGCCGGGATCGCGGCGCGCTGCGAGGGGCCAGTGCTCTGGTGCGTGACGCGGGCGGACCTGTTCGCGCCGGGGCTCGCGCAGGCGGGGCTGGCGGCGGAGCGGGTGATCCATGTCGAGGCGGGCGGTGACAGGGGTGTTCTCGCCTGCATGGAGGAAGGCTTGCGCCACGGCGGCCCCGGCGCGGTGGTGGGCGAGGTCGCGCGCCTGCCGATGGTCGCCTCGCGCCGCCTGCATCTGGCGGCGCGCGAAAGGGGCACGCTCTGCATCGCGCTGCGGCGCTGGCGGCGGCAGGCGGATGCGGGCGACTTCGGCCAGCCCACGGCGGCGATGACGCGCTGGCGCGTGACGGCGCTGCCTTCCGCGCCCCTGCCGGTGCCGGGCGTGGGGCGCCCGCGCTGGCTGGTGGAACTGGTCCGGGCGCGGGCCGGGGAATGTCTGGAACTGGAACTGGAGGCATGTGATGGCACGGGTCATCTCGCTCTTCCTGCCGCTGTGGCCGGTGGAGCGACTGCGGCGGCGGGCAGGCAGCGGCGCACCGCCGGCTGAGGTGCCGCTCGTGCTCGCGGGCCGCGAGGGCGGGCGGCGGGTGGTGACGGCGGCCGATGCGGCGGCAAAGACGCTCGGGCTGCGGGTGGGCATGACCATCGCGCAGGCGCAGGCGCAAGTGCCGGGACTGGAGATCCGCCCGGCCGAGCCGGATGCCGACCGCATGAGCCTCGGGCGGCTGGCGCTCTGGCTCTTGCAGCGCATTTCACCGCTGGTGGCGCTCGATGGGACAGAGGCAATTGTCATCGACGTGACGGGGGCGGCGCATCTGCACGGCGGCGAGGCGGCGCTGCTCGACGGGCTGGTCGGGCGGCTGGCGGTGTCGGGCATCACGGCGCGGGCGGCGATCGCCGACACCCGGGGCGCGGCCCATGCACTGGCGCGGTTCCGGGCCGATCCGGTGTTCATCGCACCCAGGGGCGAGGTGATGGCGCATATCGCGCCGCTGCCGCTTGCCGCGTTGCGGCTGCCGGCCTCGCTTGCGGCCGGGCTCGACACGCTCGGGCTGATGCGTATCGGGGATCTTGCCGCCCTGCCGCGGGCGCCGCTCACCCGGCGTTTCGGCCCGGAGCCTTGCCGGCGGCTCGACCAGGCGCTCGGGCGCGTGGCGGACCCCATCGAGCCGGTCCGCATCAACGACCTCATCACGGCGCGCCGCCGCTTTGCCGAACCCATCGCCGCGCCCGAGACCATCGCGCGTTATCTGGGCAAGCTGGTCACGGCGCTTTGCGAGGCGCTGGAGCGGCGCGGGCTCGGGGCGCGCCGGCTCGATCTCGTCTGCGAGCGCACCGATGGGCAAGCGCCGGCCCTGCGCGTGGGGCTGGCCCGGCCCTCGCGCGACGCGGCGCATCTCGCGCGGCTGCTTGCGGCGAAGATCGAGAATATCGACCCGGGCTTCGGCATCGAGGCGATGGAGCTTGTGGCAAGCCGGGCCGAGCCGCTGGCGGCGCGACAGGCGGCGACCAGCCTCATCGACGCCCCTGCCCCCGACCTTGCGGGGCTTGTCGACCGGCTCATGAGCCGGGTCGGCCCGGCCCGGGTCTATCGCCTTGCCGGCGTTGCCTCGGACGTGCCCGAGCGGTCGGTGCGCCGCATTGCGCCGCTCTCTGACGACACCTCGACCGGCTGGCCCGACAACTGGCCGCGCCCGGCGCGCCTGCTGCCGCACCCGGAGCCGATCGAGACCATGGCGCTGCTGCCCGATCATCCGCCCGCCTGGTTCATCTGGCGCGGCACCCGCCATATGATCGCCCGCGCCGACGGGCCCGAGCGCATCTTCGGGGAATGGTGGACCCGCGATGCCGAACTTGCCGCGGTGCGCGATTATTTCCGCGTCGAGGACACGAGCGGCGCACGATACTGGATCTTCCGCGCCGGCGATGGCGAGGATGCCGCCACCGGCTCGCAACGCTGGTTCCTGCATGGGCTGTTCGGATGATGGGAGGGTCGCGCACTCCCCCCCGCTACGCGGAACTGCAGGTGACCTCGCGTTTCTCCTTCCTGCGCGGGGCCTCCTCGGCCGAAGACCTGTTCACGACTGCCGCCGCCATGGGGATCGAGGCCCTGGCGGTGACGGATCGCGGCACGCTTGCCGGCATGGTGCGCGCGCATCTGGCGGCAAAGGCCGCCGGGGTGCGGCTGGTGGTGGGCTGCAGGCTCGATCTTGCCTGCGGCACGGGCGTGCTGGTCTATCCCATGGATCGTGCGGCTTACGCGCGGCTCTGCCGCCTGCTGTCCTTGGGCAAGGCGCGGGCGGGCAAGGGGCGCTGCCATCTGGAATGGAATGATCTGGCGGCCCATGGCGAGGGCCTTGTCGCGGTGCTGGTGCCTGACCTGGCCGATGCCGCCTGCGGCGAGCGCCTGCACCGCCTGCGCGCGGACTTTGGCGACCGCGCCTATCTTGCCCTGACCCTGCGGCGGCGCCCGAATGATCAACTGCGGCTCTGGGAGCTTGCGCAACTTGCGCAGGCCGCCGGTGTCCCGACCGTCGCCACCAACGACGTGCTGTTCCACACCCCCGCGCGCCGCATCCTGCAGGATGTGGTCACCGCCATCCGTCTGAACACCACCGTCGAGGCGCTGGGGGTACGGCGCGAACGCCATGCCGACCGGTATCTCAAGCCGCCATCCGAGATGGCGCGCCTGTTCGCGCTCTGGCCCGAGGCCCTGGCGCGCACGCTGGAGATCGCGGACCGCTGCAGATTCTCGCTGGATGAGCTGAGCTACCAGTATCCGGAGGAACGCGACGATCCGACGCAAACCCCGCAGCAGGTGCTGGAACGCCTGACATGGGAGAGCGCGGCGCAGCGCTATCCGGGAGGCGTGCCGGAGGAGGTGCAGACCACCCTGCGCCACGAACTCGCGCTGATCGGCAAGCTGGATTACGCGCCCTATTTCCTCACCGTGAACAGCATCGTGCGCTTTGCCCGCTCGCGCGGCATCCTCTGTCAGGGGCGGGGATCGGCGGCCAATTCCGCCGTCTGCTATGTGCTGGGCATCACCGCGATCGACCCCGTGTACAATGATCTTCTGTTCGAGCGCTTCGTCTCCGAGGAACGCCGCGAACCCCCCGATATCGACGTCGATTTCGAACACGAACGGCGCGAGGAGGTGATCCAGTGGGTCTATGCCCATTACGGGCGCGACCACGCCGCGCTGACCGCGACCGTGATCCGCTACCGCATGAAAGGCGCCCTGCGGGATGTCGGCAAGGTCATGGGCCTGCCCGAAGATCTGATCGCGACGCTCTCCACCCAACTCGGCCGCTGGTCGAAGGGCGGGCTTGGGGATGACGACCTGCGGGCGCTCAACCTCAACCCGGAAGACCGCCGATTGCGGCTCACGCTGCACCTGGCCAGCGAGCTGCGCGGCGCGCCGCGGCACCTGTCGCAGCATCCGGGCGGATTCGTGCTGACCCGCGACCGGCTCGACACCCTCGTGCCCATCGAACCCGCGGCGATGGAGGGGCGCCAGATCATCGAATGGGACAAGGACGATATTGATGCGCTGAACTTCATGAAGGTCGACGTGCTGGCGCTGGGCATGCTGTCCTGCCTGCGCCGGGGGCTGGACCTTCTGGCCGAACACAAGGACATCCGCCTCGATCTTGCCTCGATCCCCGCCGATGATCCGGCGACCTATGCGATGATCCGCCGCGCCGACACGATCGGCACCTTCCAGATCGAGAGCCGGGCACAGATGTCGATGCTGCCGCGCCTCGGACCTCGCACCTTCTACGACCTCGTCGTGCAGGTGGCGATCGTGCGACCCGGGCCGATCCAGGGCGACATGGTGCACCCCTATCTGCGCCGCCGCCGGGGCCTGGACCCGGTGGATTATCCAACGCCGGAGCTGAAGAAGGTGCTGGCCAGGACGTGGGGCATACCCCTGTTCCAGGAGCAGGCGATGCGCGTTGCCATCACCTGCGCGGGCTTCACCCCGGGCGAGGCGGACCTCCTGCGCAAGAGCATGGCGACCTTCAAGCACACCGGCGGCGTCTCGAAGTTCCGCGACCGGCTCATTGCCGGCATGACGGCGCGCGGATATGCCCGGGACTTTGCCGAGCGCATCTGCCACCAGCTCGAAGGTTTCGGCTCCTACGGCTTCCCCGAAAGCCACGCGGCGAGCTTTGCGATCCTGGCCTATGCGTCGTCCTGGCTGAAATGCCACCACCCCGAGGTGTTCTGCGCCGCCCTTCTGAACAGCCAGCCGATGGGCTTCTATGCGCCGGCCCAGATCGTGCACGATGCCCGCGCCCACGGGGTCGAGGTGCGGCCCGTCTGCGTGAACGCCAGCCGCTGGGACTGCACGCTGGAGCCCGCAGCGGACGGCGCCCTCGCCGTGCGGCTGGGGATGCGCATGGTCAAGGGGCTCTCCAACGCCCATGCCGCCCGGATCATTGCCGTGCGCGAGGCACCCTTCGCCTCGCCCGGGGATATCCGGTACCGCGCCGGCGTGCCGGTCGCGGCGCTGACCGCCCTGGCCGAGGCGGATGCGTTCCGCGAAGGGCCCGGCCTTTCCCGGCGCGCGGCGCTCTGGGCGGTGAAGGGGCTCGGGGCGCAGGATCTGCCGCTCTTTGCCGCTGCCCGTGACCGGGAGCCGGACCCCGAGCCCGCCGTCCACCTGCGTCCGATGTCCGAGGGTCGCGAGGTGGTCGAGGATTACGCAAACACCGGCCTCACGCTGCGCCGCCACCCGGTTTCATTCCTGCGCGAGCGCCTGGCACAGCGCCATATCATGCCTTGTGCCGAAGCAGCGGCGACGCCGAACAACCATGTCATCACCACCGCCGGCCTCGTCCTCGTCCGCCAGCGCCCGGGATCGGCCAACGGCGTCGTGTTCCTCACGCTGGAGGACGAGACCGGCATCACGAATGTCGTCATCTGGCAGAAGATTTTCGAGCGCCATCGTCGCGTGATCCTCTCGGCGCCGATGATCGCCATACGCGGGCTTGTCCAGCGCGAGGGCGAGGTGGTGCACCTCATCGCACGCGCCGCGGTCGACCTGTCGGGAGACCTGGCGAGCGTGGGCCGGAGTGCCGAGCCACGATCAGCGGCACCGCTTCGGATCAGGTCGCGCGATTTCCAGTGAAATCAGGGAGCAATGGATGTCTGCGGCACCGGCGCAATCGCGCTGATCCTGACCCATGTCCACGGGATTTCCCGGCCGAGAGACATTCGACCTTACAATGGCCACAGGGCCGACCGGCCCTGCCCGCGCACCCCTGAAAACTCTGACGGCCAGACAGGCGGGGATTGCCTCTTTCACAAGAACCCCGGAAGCGAGGCGAGACCGTCGCAGGTCAGGGCGGAAAGCTCCACTCGTCATGCTCGACCGCAAGGATGCGCAACGGCGCGCCGGGCTGGTCGGTATCGGCGCGCAGGCGGAACACGGCCCGCTTGCGGAGACCGAAATTGGTGAACTCCGCCTGGACGGAGATCATGCCGCGGAACATGGGCTGTTCGGGGTCGGGAATGATGCGCGTCACCGAGCCCTGAAAATCCTGCGCGTCATACAGCAGGTCGGCGCCGTGACCGGACAGGGCCGGGACCAGATCCGCAAAGAAGTAATTCGCCGCATTGGCCGGGGCAAAGGGATTGTCGGCCTGGCCCTGCGCGGCGGCAAAAGCGGTGTAAAGCCGCTGCACCAGCGATTGCGCCCCGTCGATCAGCGCATCGCCCGTGGCCTCGGGCGCGGCAACGGTGCTGCCGGCATCGGCGCCCCGCTGAACCGCCTCGCCGCCGTCCTCCGTCAGGAACCGCTGCGCGACCCAGCCGGCCTGCGCGAGATCAGCGCTCTGCATCAGGCACCAGCGTTGCGGAAGCGCGGCGCGCTGCGCGTCGGTCAGGGCGCTGTAATAGGGCTGGATCAGCAGCGGCACGCAGGTCACGAGCCGCAGGCCCCGCGCATCGGGCGGCAGCCGGTCGATCACCAGATAATCGGTGCCGGGCCCCATGCGCATGTTCAGGGTATCGTCCGATGCAACCCCCGTGACCCGCCAGGCGTCCGGCCCGTGCCCGTCGATCTCGGCCATGGCCGGGGCCGCCAGCATCAGCGCCGTTGCGATCAGAATTCCGCGCATCATTTCACCTCTATGATCGTGCGGCCAAGCACCGCCGGACCGGTAAGGTCGAGAAAGCGGATTTCATAGAATCCGGGCTCTTCAGGCATGGTGATTTCCACGGTCTTTTCGCCCTCTGCCCCGGCCTTGAAGGCCGCGATCCAACTGAAATCCGGCTGTTCCTTGCGGGCAAGCGCGATGCGCTCGTCCCCGCCGCTGCCGCCGCCCTCCCAGGTGACGGTGATCGTCTCGCCCGCGCCGGCGGCCTCGGGCGCCGAGAGCCTTGCCCCGTCGTCGAGCGGCGCATTGGCCGGCACGACCTCGAGCGGGGTCATCGCCATGGTGCGGCCACCCTGGGCCAGAACATAGCGGATTTCGTAAAGACCGGGCTCGGCCGGGGCGGTCAACCGCGTCTGCGTGCCATTCTCCACACGGTTATACGACGTATAAGTGCCTTCATCCGCACCCGCCGGCACGATGGTGATATAGTCGCGCGGGTGAATGCTCGCGGACCAGCTTATGTCGATCTCGCCCCCGGCGCGCATGACAGCGGGGGCGCTGATGCCGACTTCCGCCTCGACCACCTCGACGGGCACACTGGCCATGGTGCGCGCGCCCTCGGCAAGGATATAGCGCAACTCGTAAAGGCCGGGCGTGGCCGGCGCGACAAGGCTGCCCTTGGTGTTGTCCTCGGCGCGGATATAGGCGGTGTATTTGCCTTCATCCGAGCCGGCGGGAACGATGGTGATATAGTCGCGCGGATGGATGGTGCCGGACCAGTTGAAATCGAAGTTTGCGCCGGTCGTCACCTGTTCGGGGCCGGTCAGCGACACTTCGCCCTCGACCACCTCGACGGGCGCGCTGGCAAGCGTCGCGCCCCCGTTGTCCTGCACATAGCGCAGTTCATAAAGGCCGGGCGTGGCAGGCGCGACGAGGCTGCCCGTGGTCGCCTTGTCCGCGCGGATGTAGGCCGTGTATTTGCCCTCATCCGCGCCCGCTGGCACGATGGTGATGTAATCACGCGGGTGGATGGTGGCGGACCAGGAGAACTCGAAGGCCGCGCCGGTCGTGACCTGTCCGGGGCCGCGCAGGGTGACTTCGGGCAGGTCGGGTTCCGGTTCGGGTTCCGGTTCAGGTTCGGGCTCCGGCGCGGGTGTCTCGACCGCGGTCGTCACCCGGGTCAGCGCCTCCTGCAGTTCCTCGGCATTGCCGGCCGGCACGAATAAGCCGCCGGTGCTTTCGGCGATGCAGGCAAGGCTCGCATGGTCCGCATCCTCAAGGTCGAAACCCACCACATGGGCGGTGAAATCCACCCCCTGCCGCGCCAGATCCGCGGCAAGCGCGCAAGGGTCCGCGTTGCAGGTTTCAAGCCCGTCCGAGATCAGCACCACGGTCGCCGGGCTGTCGCGCCAGGACAGAAGCTCCGCCGCCTGCCGGACCGAGGCGGTGAGCGGCGTCTTTCCGACCGGGCGGATCGCATTCACCGTCGCGATGAAAGCGTCGCGATCGACGGGGCCGGGGGTGATCAGGGTCTCGATGTCATCGCAGTCGCCCTGGCGGCGGTGGCCATAGGCGACCAGGCCCAGGTTGGTATCCTCGTCCCAGCCCTCGACCAGATCGGCCATGACGTTGCGGGCGATCTCGACCTTGCTGGTGCCGTCGATCTGCCCCCACATGGAGCCCGAGGCATCATAGACGATCACCACATCCTCGGCCGCGGCCGCGCCGGCGAATGCAAGGCTCAGCGCCACGGCCGGGACCGCCAGTCTGGGTGCAAATCCGGTCATCGTTCGGGTCCTTTTCATGGTTCGATCCTGCCGTATCATGCCGGCTCCGGCACCGGGTTTTTCTGGCTTGCGGGGGCCGCGCCCAGGGCGCGGTCCTTCAGCTTGCGGAACTTGGCCGACATCTGTTCGAGCCGCGCCTCCCATTCGGGGTTCGGGGTCTGGCCTTTGGTCACGCGGAAGAACACCTGCATCATGCAGGCGACGGCGAAGGGTTCAAGCAGCGCGGCCTTCACGCTCCAGGCAAAGAGCAGCGCAAAGACCACGCCCCCTGCCGACCAGGCACCCGGCATCAGGTAAACCACCAGCGCCGCCGGCGCGAGCATCACCAGAAATACCAGAAAACCAAGACCGTAGACGAACACCGCAAGCCAGGCCGCGTTTTTCATCATCACCTTGTAGTTCTGGCCGTAAAGCACCAGCGCCTCCTGCGCCGAGGCCCAGGCATTGTCGGAACGGGTGCGGATCGCATGGGCAAGGATCACCTCGTCGACAAAGCCGACCGCCACCCGCAGAAAGGCCGAAACGATGGCCATGAGCTGTTTCGCGCCCGGAATCGGCAGAAAGGTCAGCACCCCGCGCAAGAGCCCGGTTACGGCCCGGATCACGCCCTTGACAAGCTGGTCCATCAGGAACAGCACGCTGGCCTGCGGAAAGCGTTCCCTGACCGCAGCGCCCGCGTGGGCGATCTGGCCGCGCCCCTGCGGCAGCGGCTTGCCGTCGATCAGTTCGACCAGAACGGCGATATGGCCGGCCTTGACGATATAAAGCACATATTCCCGCGCCCAGAACATGAAGGCACCGAAGACGCCGAAACCCGTGATCCCGCCCCAGAGCGTGGCCGAGGCGCGGAAGCCCTCGTCACCGAAACCGCCGACGCCCCAGCCGACCCCGGCCCCCGCGCCCGTCACCAGGATGTAACCGAGCGCGATGCCGAAATAGACCGCCATGCGCAGCAGGATGAAGGGCAGCGTCCGCCCCATCAGGCCCATGGCCGCACCAAGACTGAAATCCCACATGTCCACTCCTTTTCGCGGTCAGCCGGGCCGCCCGGTCAGACCTCGCATTTGCTGTTGCCGTATTTTGCCGCGCAGGCGCGCGCCGCACAGGATTCGATCTGCGCATCGCGCCGCGGCTTGCGGATATCGACCGTCTCGACCGCCGTGTAGGGAACCGAGACCGTTTTCATCTTCGGGGTGCAGATGGTCGTATCCCCGTGCGTCTTGCAGTCCAGCGCCCCGCTGGGCTGTTCCTCGCTGCGGTGACGGATCACCGTTTCCTGCCGGTAAACGGGCGGGATCTTCAGCATCCATTCCGCCTCGCAATGGCCGCGCTCGGCCCGGTATTCGGGCGTGCCGCAACTGCCGAGCAACGCGAACACGGCGGCAGAAACCGACAGGGACCGGACAGGGAGCATGATCGGGCACCTTCCTCAAAGTTGATTGACCGGTTATCAGAACAACTGCGCCGGCGCCCCCTTCGTTTGGAGGGGAAGGCCGGAAATTTGCGGGCAATTGATTGTATACCCTTGCAGAACCTGCTGAACTTGCCGACAGAAATGGGAGGTCGCCATCATCAGAACCCTGTTTGCCGCGCTTGTGGCGCTGACACTCGGTACCGCCGCGCTGCCTGCCGAAGCGCCGCAAGAGCCGATCCTGCGCATCACGGGACAGATTGAAAAAGCGGGGCGGATCGCCGAATACGGTGCCGCCGAATTCGACCGGGCGATGCTCGAGGCGCTGCCGAAGCTGGTTCTTGAAACCTCGACCGTGGTCACCGACGGGGTGCACCGCTTCAGCGGTTTCCTGATGCGCGACCTGCTCGACCGGCTGGGCGCAGAGGGCGAGACCGTGACCGCAACCGCGCTCAATGATTACAGCGTCGATATTTCCATGAGCGATTTCCACGATTTCGACGTGATCGTGGCCATGGAAATGGATGGCGCACCGCTTGCGCGCGACGACAAGGGGCCGCTCTGGATCGTCTATCCGCGCGACGATCATGCCGTGCTGCAGGACATCCGCTATGATTACCGCTGGGTCTGGCAACTGTCGGAACTGCACGTGAAATGAGCCGGCTGCGTGTTCCAGCGCTCTGGCTGGTGCCGCCGCTCGGGGCGGTCGCGGTCTTTGCGGCGCTGCTCGGGTTTTCGCTGGTGCGCATGACCGAAATCGAATCCGACATGCGCATCGGCGCCGAACGCAACATGCTCTGGGTGACCCATCAGGGCGAGGTCGCGGCACGGCGGCTGTCCGAAACGGCGCTGCTCGCCGGCGCGGAACGCGCGGACGCCGGGGAACTGCGGCTGCGTTACGATATCCTCGGCAGCCGCATGGCGCTCATGAACGACGGGCCGCAGCGCCGTTTCGTCGAACAGGCGGGGCTTGCCGAAGAACTCGACCGGCTGCGCGCCGAACTGGCCGCGCTCGCGCCCCGCGTGACGGATTTCACCCGGACCGATGCCGCGGCGCTGCACGGCGCGCTCGCACCGTTCGCCGCGTTTTTCGGCCGCGCCGCAAACCAGGCGATGATCACCGAATGGGATGATCTGGGCGGGCGGCTGGAAAGCTATCGCGCGCAGCTGCGCCAGATCATCGCCTGGCTGATCGGCATCATGGGCGCGGGCGGCACGCTCACGGTGCTTCTGGTGCTGGCGCTGCGCCAGTCGCGGCAGCGCAACCGCATGCTGGCGCGCGAGCGCGACTTCTCGGCGCTGCTGATCTCGTCCAGCGGCGAGGGAATCATGGCGGTGGACCACGCCGGGCGATGCACCCTCTGGAACGAGGCCATGACCGGGCTGTTCGGCCGCCCTGTCGAACAGGCGGTGGGGCGCGATGCGGGCGATCTGGCCGGGTTCTTCGCCACCCGGCCGGTGCAGGAGGCGCTGGCCGGCGCCTGTGCCGGCCAGAGCGCGCGGCTGAGCCTCCAGCCCCTGTTCCGCCCCGAAGACAGCGCACCGCTCCATGTCGATCTGCGCATCTTTCCGATGCAGGACCGGAACCGGATTATCGGCGCGATCGCCTTCATCCAGGACGCAAGCGACCGCCATGCCGCCCGCCAGCAGGAGGAAGCGACCCGCGCACGGCTGGAACGGCTGGTCGCGGCCCGCACCCGCGAGCTGGACGAGGCATTGATGCGGGAGCGCTCGGCCGCCGATCTTTACCGCAATTTCGCGGCGATGATCTCGCAC
The DNA here is from genome assembly GCF_900156525.1 of Pontibaca methylaminivorans. Lineage (NCBI taxonomy): Bacteria > Pseudomonadati > Pseudomonadota > Alphaproteobacteria > Rhodobacterales > Roseobacteraceae > Pontibaca > Pontibaca methylaminivorans. The sequence goes on along the minus strand of NZ_FTPS01000003.1, from coordinate 69,494 downwards.
CAGTTCCGCACGCCGCTCGCGGTGGCCGATTCCGCGCTGCAACGGCTGATCCGGCGCGGTGCGCAGGCCGAAGCGGAGGAAATCGCCACCCGCGCCACCCGCGCGCGCGAGGTCATCGCGGGGCTGACGCGCCTGGTCGAAAGCACGCTTGACGCCGCGCGGCGCGAAACCGGGCAGCATGGGGCGCACCGCCGTCCCTGCGATCCGGCCCGCATCCTGCGCGACCTCTGTGCGCGCCGCCCGGATGCGCCGGAGTCCAGGATTGTCGTGACCGGCGGGGGATCCGCGCTTGGCGATCCGGCCCATGTCGAGCAGATACTGGACAACCTGCTGTCGAATGCGCTGCGCCACGCGCCGCCGGGCAGCCCGGTTTCGGTGCATCTTCATGGCGATGCAAAGCGGCTGTTCTGCGACATCCACAACGGCGGCGCGCCGATCGCGCCGGCCGACCGCGCGCATCTTTTTGAGCGCGGCTTTCGCGGCGCGAACAGCGGCGGGATGCCGGGCACGGGCACCGGGCTGTTCATCGCGCGGGCGCTGGCGCGGATGCAGGGGGGCGATGTCGTGCTGCTGCCCGGGGACAGCGTGGCCTTCCGCCTGATCCTGCCCCGCCCGCCGGAGGGGGTCTCGCCGGCGCATGACCTTGCGCAGGGCCCCGCGACCGGAGAGCGCGACACCACGGGATCATCCGGGGCAACAGGATGAACAGGATCGCCGCACCAGCCGTTTCCGCCCCGCAAAGACCGCAGCCGCAAAGGAGCACGCCATGACCCGCCCCGCGCTGATCCTCGTGGCCGAGGACGAGGCCGCACTGCGGCAGGACATCTGCGAGGAACTCGGCGAGGCCGGCTATCGCGTTCTTGCGGCGGGCGACGGGCGGCAGGCGCTCATGCTCGTTGAACGAAACGCGCCCGATCTCGTGCTTTGTGACATCACCATGCCGGAACTTGACGGTTTCGGCCTGCTCGCGGCGCTGCGCCGCTCGCGCCCCGATCTGGCCTCGGTGCCCTTCCTCTTCCTGACCGCGCTTTCCGAGCCGGCCGAGGTGATCGAGGGCAAGCGCATGGGCGCCGATGACTACCTCGTCAAGCCGGTCGATTACGATCTGATGCTTGCGACCATCGCCGCGCGGCTGCGTCAGGTCGCGCGCATCCGCAGCCGCCACGGGGACGAGATCGAGGCGCTGCGCCGTGACCTTTCGCGCCCCTCCGCCGGCCTTGCCGATGCGGCGCTCGACCTGATCGCCATGGGGGTCGTGCTGCTGGACAGGCAGGGCCATGTGCTTTTCGCCAACCGCGCCGCGGGGGAAATGGCCGAATCCGGCCGGATCATCACCATCGGGAACGCCCGGATCGCCGCCGCCGACCCGCTGGCGGACCGCGCCCTGCAACAGGCGATTGCCGCGGCGCTCCGCACCGCGGCGGCGGGGAGCGGGGATCGCGCCGGCGTCCTCCTGCCGGGGGATACGGATCAGGCGGTTTCGGTCTCGGTCTGCGCCCTGCCCTGCAGCCACCCGGGCGAGGCGGGGCCGACAAAAGACCAGCCCCATGCGGCGCTGTTCCTGCCGGCGCCGGTCGAGGCTCGGCATATCTCCGAGCCCCTGCTTTGCGACCTGTTCGGCCTGACCCCGAGCGAAGCACGCATCGCGGCGGCGCTGACCGGCGGCGCCCGGCCCGCCGACATCGCCGCCCGGCTCGGCGTGTCGCAGACCACCATCGCCTTTCACATGCGCAACCTGTTCCAGAAAACCGGGACCAACCGCCAGAGCGACCTTGTCGCCCTGATCCTCTCCGGCCCCGCCGCCGTCAGGTGACGCGAGCGAACCCGCGTCACCGGCCTGCCCCTTGCCTCAGCTGCGGGCGCGCCGCGGCGCCCCGGTGCCGCGCGACGGGCGGCGGGCGGGGCGCTGGCCTTGCGGGCGGTTTGGGCGCGCGTTGCGCGATTTGCGCGGGGTTGCCACGGGATGCGCGGGCGGTTCGCCGCCGATCACCGCAATCTCGGACTTCATGGTCTTTTCGATGTCCTTCAGCGCCCCCCATTCCTCGGGCGAACAGAAGGCGACGGCGCGCCCCTTGCGGCCCGCGCGGGCGGTGCGGCCGATGCGGTGGACATAGCTTTCGGGCACGTTCGGCAGGTCGTAGTTATAGACATGGGCGACCTCGGGAATGTCGAGGCCCCGCGCCGCCACATCGGTCGCGACAAGCACATGCACCTGACCGGCGCGGAAGGCGGCAAGCGCCCGTTCGCGCTGGCCCTGGCTCTTGTTGCCGTGGATCGCGGCCACCGCGAAGCCGTTTTTCTCGAGCACCCGCGCGAGCTTGTCGCTGCCGTGCTTGGTGCGGGCAAAGACCATGGCCAGATCGCCGGGATGGGCGCCGAGATATTCCGAAAGCAGGGTCGCCTTGTCGCCCTGGTTGACGAAATGCACGCCCTGTTCGATCCGCTCGGCCGCTCGGCCCGGGGGCGTCACCGCAACACGCAGCGGGTCGGTCAGGTAGCTTTCCGCCAGTTCCTCCATCAGCTTCGGCATGGTGGCACTGAACAGCTGCGTCTGGCGTCCGCGGGGCAGCAGGCGCGCGATCCGGCGCAGGGCATGGATAAATCCGATGTCGAGCATCTGGTCGGCCTCGTCCAGCACCAGATGTCCGGTGGCCGAAAGGTCGAGCGCGCCGCGTTCGATCAGGTCGAGCAGCCGCCCCGGCGTGGCGATCAGCACATCGACGCCGCGGGCAAGCCGCTGTGCCTGCGCATGGAGCGAGGCACCCCCGACGACGCGGAGGGCGCGGAGCGGGGTGCCCTCGGCATAGGCCTCGACACTCGTCGCGATCTGGGTCGCGAGTTCGCGGGTCGGGGCCAGGATCAGCGCGCGCACGGTCTTGGGCGCCGGCCGCTGCCCGGCGGCCAGCAGCCGCGTCAGCATCGGCAGGCTGAAGGCCGCGGTCTTGCCGGTGCCGGTCTGTGCCAGGCCAAGCAGGTCGCGCCCCTCGATGATCGCCGGGATCGCCTCGGCCTGGATCGGGGTCGGTGCATCCATGCCGAGCGGCGGCAGGTTCGCGCAGAGCCGCGCGTCGATGCCCATGGCGTGGAACGGCCCCTCGGCAAGAGGCGCGCGCGCCGGGGCGCTGCGGCGCTCGGCCCCGCCCGGCGCCCTGGCCGGAGCTGTGCCCGGGCGGGCGGGCTTACGGGATCGCCGGGTGGAGGGACGGCGGGAAATCGTGTCAGTGGTCATTATGAAAAGGAATCCATTGTGCCCTGCGGCCCCGTACCGGGCCGGCATGGCTGTGCATCCGGTCGGAGCCGGTCGAAGGTCGCAGGCAGATACGGCCTGCGGGCACCCTCGCGTGACATCGGGAACCGGTGAATTGTCGGGCCAGGCAGATGAGACGCGGCAGGATGCCGGCGGCACTGTTCGCGGCTGCTCACGCGGCAGCAGGCGACGACACCCCGCAGATGAGGGCTTTGCGCAGAAGAGTCAAGCGCCGAACGCGGGCGCGCGCTCCGCAACCCGCGGCTGCGCTCCGCAACCCGCCCGCAGCCTTCAGCGGGCTGCGGGACGGGATCCGGCCTGTTCCCCGGTTTGCGGCACGGGGCTGTTATCCGGCCGGCTGTGCTGGCGTTTCAGCCCTCGCCCATGCCTTCGGCGGGTTTGTCGCCGCTGCCCTTGCGGACCTTCTCCTCGATCCGGCCGCCGACGCCGGGGTCGATGCTTTTCCAGTAGTCGATGGCCCGGCCCAGCACCGGTTCGCGCACCCCGCCCAGAAGGCTGCCCGCGACCTGATCGACCAGTTGATCCCGCTGCGCGTCGTTGAACACCTCGCGCACCAGAATGCCCGGCTGGGTGAAATCGTCGTCGTCCTGGCGCAGATCATAGGCGCTGCGCACCATGGAGCCATCGGCCTCCCACCCGTCGGGCATGGCGCCGGTCTCGTCGGCCCATTCGCGCCCGCCGCTGTTCGGGGCATAGACCGGCGCGTTCCCGCTGTGGTGATAGGCCATCTGGCCGTCCATCATGTAGGTGTTCACCGGAACCTTCGGCTGGTTCACCGGCAACTGGTGGAAATTGGTGCCGATGCGGTTCCTTTGCGCGTCGTTATAGGCAAAGGCGCGCCCCAGCAGCATCTTGTCGGGTGAAAGCCCGATGCCGGGCACCGTATTGCCGGGCGAGAAGGCCGCCTGCTCGATCTGGGCGAAGAAGTTCTCGGGGTTGCGGTTCAGCGTCATCCGGCCCACCCGGTGCAGCGGGTAGTCGGCGTGCGGCCAGGTCTTGGTCAGGTCGAACGGGTTGATGCGGTAGGTCTTTGCCTCTTCATAGGGCATGACCTGGACCGAGAGGATCCAGCTCGGGTGATCGCCCCGCGCGATGGCGTCGAACAGGTCGCGGCGGTGGTAATCGGCGTCCGCGCCGGCCATGGCGGAGGCTTCCTCATTGGTGAAGAACTCCATGCCCTGCTCGGTGTGGAAATGGTATTTCACCCAGAACTTTTCGCCCGTTTCATTATACCACATATAGGTGTGCGAGCCGTAGCCGTTCATGTTGCGCCAGGTGCGCGGCAGGCCGCGCTGTCCCATGAGATAGGTCACCTGATGCGCCGTCTCGGGGTTGTTGGTCCAGAAATCCCATTGCATGTGGTTGTCCCGCAGGCCCGAGTCGGGCAGGCGTTTCTGGCTGCGGATGAAATGCGGGAATTTCATCGGATCGCGCACGAAAAAGATCGGGGTGTTGTTGCCGACGAGGTCGTAATTGCCCTCGTCCGTATAGAATTTCAGGCTGAAACCGCGCACGTCGCGCCATGTGTCGGGGCTGCCCATCTCGCCCGCAACGGTCGAGAACCGCGCCAGCATGTCGGTCTTTGCGCCCTTCCGGAACAGCGCCGCGCGGGTCCAGGCCGAGACGTCCTCGGTGGTCTCGAACACGCCGAAGGCCCCGGCGCCCTTGGCATGGGGCTGGCGCTCGGGCACCTTTTCGCGGTTGAAATGTGCCATCTGCTCGAGGAAATGCACGTCATGCAGCAGGATGGGTCCATCCGCGCCGATGCTGAGCGAATTGCGATCGCTGGGTGCGGGCGCGCCGGTGGTCATGGTCGAACCGGCCGCGCGTGGATTGCCTTGATCTGACATTGGTGGCTCCTGACAGCTTTCGGGTGGTGTCTTTCCCGGTGGATGAACCGATATGTTAGCCGACTGCGGCAGCCGATCAACGGTGTTGACGGCGATCGCGGCCCGAAGGTGGCGTGGAACGCATCACCTGCCGCGCCCCTCGCCGCCTTGCTCCGGCCTTCATGCCCGGGCATAGAGCGGCACGACCGCCCCGCTCATCTCGGTGTTTTCGGGCGCGATCAGTTGCAGGATCGCGCTGGCCGCCGCCTCGGTCGAAAGCCATTTGGCAGGGTCGGCCTTCGGCATCGCCTTGCGGTTCGCCTCGGTATCGAGCGTGGAGGGGGCAATCGCATTCACAAGGATATGATCTCCCTTCAGTTCCTCGGACAGGGCCATGGTGATCGCCGCCACCGCGGCCTTGCTTGCGCCATAGGCGACCATGCGCGCGCCCTGCCGCTGCTCGATCCCCGGCCGGGCCGAGACGTTGACGATCCGCCCACCCTGCCCGGTCCGACGCATGTTGCGCACCGCCGCGCGCGAACAAAGGAACACCGTCAGCGCATTCATCTGCATCAGCCGGGTGAAATCGTCCCGTTCGCTGTCGGCGATCCGCCCCATGCCGAACCCCCCGGCAAGATGGACCGAGGCCCAGAGACCGGGCACCCCGTCAAAAAACCGGTCCGTCGCCGCCTGATCGGTCAGGTCGATGTCCGGCACGACATGGAGCCGCTCCCGCGCCGCGGCATCAAGCGAACCCGGCCGGCGGTGGCTTGGCACGTGGCAGGTCGCGCCCTCGGCAAGCAGACGGTCGATGACCGCTTGCCCCAATGCGCCGGTGCCGCCGGTCACCACGACCTGTCTGCCTTCGAGCATGGCTGTCATGAATGATGTCCTCCCTGTGCTGCTGGTGTCATGGCACTGTCATAGCATGGATTGCCGGGGCGGCGGGCATGTCCTGCCGCCCGCAGGCTGCCTCAGGCCAGTTTCTGCGCGATCTCGACAAGGCGGCCGGCCTGGTCGCCAATCACGGTCTTTGCCTCTTCGGTAAACTCGGCCCCTTGTGTGTGGCTGTAGCCATAGGGGTTGCCGCCGGTCTTGAAGATCGCGGGCGAGGTATAGCCCGGCGCCACCACGACCGACCCCCAATGGATCGCGCTGGTGTAGAACGACAGCAGCGTGGTTTCCTGCCCGCCGTGGGCGTTCTGCGCCGATGTCATGGCCGAAACCGGCTTTCCGGCAAACCCGCCCTCGGCCCAGAACCCGCCCAGCGTGTCGATGAAGGCGCGCATCTGGCTGGCCATGACGCCAAAGCGCGTCGGCGCCGAGAACAGATAGGCATCGGCCCATTTCATGTCCTCGACCGTAGCGGCGGGCACGTCCGCGCTCGCCTCGGCCTGGGCCTGCCAGGCATCGACCCCGGCGACCACATCGGCCGGAACAGTCTCGGGCGCCTTAAGAAGCCGCACCTCGGCCCCGGCATCGCGGGCGGCCTCGGCGGCGATACTGGCCATCCGGTGATTGGTGCCATAGGTCGAATAATAGATGATGGCGAGTTTCACGCTCATTTTCCGTCCTTTCGGTTTCATGGTCTGTTTTCGGTCAGTGGCTGTCTGCAGCAAGTATCTGTCTGCGGTCAGTCCGCGGGCACATGTTCGCGCTCCGGCGGCTGCATCAGGTCGAGCACCGGCCCCTTCGGCACGATGCCGTTCGGGTTGATGGTCGGATGGCTGCGGTAATAATGCTGCTTGATATGGTCGAAATCGACCGTCCCGGCGACGCCCGGCCATTGATAAAGCTCGCGCGTATAGGCCCAGAGATCGGGATAATCGACCAGACGGCGCAGGTTGCATTTGAAATGGCCGTAATAGACGGCATCGAAACGGATCAGCGTGGTGAACAGGCGCCAGTCCGCCTCGGTGACCTGATCGCCCAGCAGAAAGCGCTGCCGGCCGAGCAAGTCGTTCAGCCGGTCGAGTTCGGCGAAAAGCGCGGTCACTTCCTGTTCGTAGACCGCCTGTTCGGTGGCAAAGCCGGCCTTGTAGACGCCGTTGTTCACCCGGTCATAGACCTCGGCATTGATCCGGTCGATTTCCGGCAGAAGCGCCTGCGGCGCGTAGTCTCCGGGCGCGGCGCCGATTCCGTCAAAGGCGGAATTGAACATGCGCATGATCTCGGCCGATTCATTGCTGACGATGGTGTTTTCCTGCAGATCCCAGAGCACCGGCACCGTCACCCGGCCCGAATAATCCGGGTCGGCGCGCAGATAGACCTGATAAAGGAAATCCGCCCCCCCGATCGGGTCGGCGATCACGCCGGGGGCCGGGGCAAAGGTCCAGCCGTTCTCGCCCATGTAGGGATTGACGACCGAAAGGCCGATCATGCCCTCAAGCCCCTTCAGAACCCGCATGATCAGCAGCCGGCAGGCCCAGGGACAGGCGAGCGAGACATAAAGATGATAGCGCCCGGCCTCGGCCCGGAACCCGCCACGTCCCGATGGGCCGGCGCTGCCGTCCGGGGTGATCCAGTTGCGGAACTGCGCCGCCGAGCGGACGAACTTGCCGCCGGTCTTCGCCGTGTCATACCACTGGTCGTGCCATTTCCCGTCTACGAGCAGCCCCATCTGCGCCTCCTTCCGGTTGCCGTCCTGTCTTGTCGTGCAATAATGATATAATGCAGGACGACGGGCGGACAAACAGCCGATATTGCGCCTGAGTGTCCCGCTGGCAGAACGATCAGGTCCCTCTGTCGCGCTACGCTGCCGGCCGCGGGCGGCCGCCGTCGGTCAGACCGCGCCCCGCCCGGAAAAGCCCGCGACCAGATGATCGACAAAGGCGCGCACCGATGGCAGCAGGCCGCGGCGCGAGGGAAACACCGCATGCACGATCTCGCGCCGCGGCTGCCAGTCGGGCAGGACCGGGACCAGCCGGCCGCGCGCGATCTCCGTACTTGTGACCATAACCGGAAGCTGGACGACGCCGACCCCCGCCATGGCGGCATCGCGCAGGGCGAACATGCCGCGCGTGATCAGGCGCGGGTGGTGATGCACCTCGGCCTTCGCATCATCGGGGCCGTACAGGGTCCAGCGGTGATCGCCCTGCGGCTGGGCCAGCGCGAGGCTCGGCAGCCGCGCCAGGTCGGCCGGCTCCCGCGGCTCGCCATGCCCGGCCAGGAGCGTGGGGCCTGCGACCAGATGCTGGTCGAACTCCGCCAGCACGCGCAGCACGAGTTCGCTGTCCTGAAGCGGCGGCAGACGGACGCGCAACGCGACATCGACCCCCTCTTCGATCAGGTCGACCCGCCGGTTCGTCGCCTCGAGATGCAGCTCCACCCCCGGATTCCGGCCGAGGAAATCAGCGACCATCGGGCCAATGATGGTATCGAGCAGCGCCACCGGACAGGTCACCCGAATGACCCCGCAGGGTTCGGAACGGTGCATGGCGATCGCGTCCTGTGCCGCCCTCGCCTCGACCAGGACCGCCTTGCAATGGGTGTAATAGATCTGTCCGATCTCGGTCACGGAAAAGCGCCGGGTCGAGCGCTGGATCAACCGCACGCCAAGGCGTTCCTCAAGCAGGGCGATACGGCGGCTCAGGCGGGATTTCGGCACGCCGAGCGCCCGGCCGGCCGGGGCAAAGCCGCGGTGCTCCACCACCTGCGCGAAATAATAGAGATCGTTCAGATCCTGCATGGCCCCGCCATCGTTCCACTGATGAGATGCTGAGTGTATTTTCGGAGCACTATCTGCGCAACCGTTCCGTTCCTATCTTCGGATCCAGGTTTTGAACCAATGAAACCGGGAGAAGGCTCATGAAGAAAATCCTTGGAATCCACAACGCCCCGAACGGACACTGGGTCGGCGACGGCTTTCCCGTCCGCTCGCTGTTCAACTACCAGAGCGACGGCGCGCAGATGAGCCCGTTTCTGCTGCTCGATCATGCGGGACCGGCGCATTTCGAACCGGCACAGACGCCGCGCGGCGTCGGCGCGCATCCGCATCGCGGATTCGAGACCGTCACCATCGTCTATGACGGCGAGGTCGAACATCGCGACTCGACCGGTGCCGGCGGAAAGATCGGCCCCGGTGACGTGCAATGGATGACGGCCGCCTCCGGCATCCTGCACGAAGAGTTCCACTCGCACGACTATACCCGCAAGGGTGGCCCGTTCGAGATGGTGCAGCTCTGGGTGAACCTGCCCGCCGCCGACAAGATGGCCGCGCCGCATTACCAGCTTCTTGAAAACGGCAGCATCCCGAGCGTTCCATTGCCGGATGATGGCGGCACGGTGCGGGTCATTGCAGGCGAATACGGCGGGGCGCATGGCCCGGCCCGGACCCATACGCCGCTGAACGTCTGGGATCTGCGGGTGACTGCGGGGAAAAGCGCTGCTTTCGACCTGCCCGAGGGGCACACGCTGGCCGTGGTCGTGCTCGCCGGCCGGCTGCGGGTGAACGGGGGCGGGCCCGTGCAGGACGGGCAGATGGTGGTTCTGGATCGCGCCGGCACCGGCCTCGTGCTCTCGGCGGAAAGCGACGCAAGGCTGCTGCTGCTCGGCGGTGAGCCGATAAACGAGCCGATCGCGGGGCACGGCCCGTTCGTGATGAACACGGAGGAGGAGATCCGCCAGGCCTTCGCCGATGTCCGCAGCGGCCGTTTCGGCCGGATCCCGGCCTGAACGCGCGACGCACCAAGACCGGCGGCGGGCACCTGCCCTGCCGCCGGTTTTCTATGTTCTCGTTTTACGAAACCCGAGGAATCGCCGTCAGGACATGACGCGGCGCTGCCGGCCCGCCGGATCCGGTGGGCGGTCCGGGCGTGGGGCGGCAGCCGTCGTCAGGCCCGGGGGTCAGTCAGTCCCAGTCCGGGGCGTATTCGATCATCTCGAGAAACCCTTCGAGCGCTTCGGGATCGACGGCTTCGCCGGTAATCGTGATCGTCACCTCGTCGCTGACGAAGGGAACCTCGGCATCCAGCCCGAATTCGGAACGCCGGATGGTGGTCGTCGCATCGAAGCCGATCGCCGGCGTCTCGAGCATCGGATGCTCGCCCATGTGGTTCAGCGTGGCATCGAGCACCACGGGGCGCGTCACCCCGTGCATAGTCAGATCACCCGTGATCCGGTAGTCGTCGGACTGGCCGACGCGCGTGGCTCCGGTGCTTTCAAAGGTGATCTCGGGAAATTCGTCGGCCTTGAAATATTCGGTCCTGAAGGTTTCGTCGAGCAGCGGCACCCGGGTGTCCACACTGTTGACGGGAATGGTCACGGTGACGCTGGAGTCGAGCGGATTCTCGTCGTTCCAGATCAGCGTGCCCTCCTTGATGCTGAAGGCCGCGCCGGGATTGGAAAAGCCGAGGTGGTTCCAGTTCGCCTGCACCTGCGTATGCGTGGGGTCGAGCGCATAGGTCTGCTCGGCCGCAGAGGCCGGAAGGGCGAGCGCGGCGAGGAAACCCGCGGACAGCAGCCTAGTGGTGATGTGATCGAATGCCTTCATGATCGTGCTCCGGTTTTCGGTTGGCGTGGGCGCGCGGCCAGAGGGGCGGCGCGGGATTTGCGGACAACGGGGCACATGCCGCCGATTGGCGGCGGGCACGCCCCTGCTTTCGCTGTCGCTGTCGTCCTATCACGGGAGAGAGCGGGGAATAAGGCGGCGAAACAGGGCCGCAGCGTTCCCCTGATGGAACAGCAAGGCACCCGGGCGTCCGGCCGGGTCCACGACACGTATCGTTCTGGAAACAGGACGATGCGTGCGGAACTTGCCCTGTTACGGATCGGTCGGCACATGTGTATGTCAACGCCATGACAACCGAACATGCTCCCGGCCGACCGGGGCAGCCGCACCCGGGCAGGAGCAACGGCCATGACGACCACATATCAAGGAGAACCAGCTTGAAACCCAGACTTCACATCATCATCGCCAGCACCCGGCCGGGACGTGTCGGCCCCGCGGTTGCGCAGTGGTTCCGGGACTATGCCGGCCGGCACGGGGAATTCGACGCGCATCTGGTCGACCTCGCGGATTTCGACCTGCCGATCTACAACGAGCCCCGCCACCCGGTGATGCAGCAATACGAACTGCCGCACACCAAGAGATGGGCGCGCAGCGTCGAACAGGCCGATGCCTATGTCTTCGTGACCCCCGAATACAACTTCAGCCCGCCGCCGTCGCTGGTGAATGCGCTGAACTACGTCTATCGCGAATGGAACTACAAACCCTGCGGCTTTGTCTCCTACGGCGGTGTCTCGGGCGGAATCCGCGCGGTGCAGATCGCCAAGCAGCTTGTGACGACGCTCAAGATGATGCCGATGGTCGAGGGCGTCATGGTGCCGATGGTCGGGAAATCGCTCGACGACGAGGGGCGCTTCGTCTCGAACGACCCGGTGGAGCACTCCGCGCAGCAGATGCTGGACGAGCTGCTGAAATGGAGCGGCGCACTGGCGACCCTGCGCGCCCCCGCGACCGAAAGCGCCGGTTCATAGGCGCTGAAACCCGGGCGGCGGGCCGGAGCGGGCGCCGCCGCCCCGCAGCCCGCGGGGAAAACCGGCGACCGCTTGCCAAGACCGGCGAGGATGCTATCCCGGTCGTCCTGTCAGGAAAGGTCTGCCGTTGTCCTCGGGACTTGCTCATGCCGAACTGATTGCCGTTCTGGTCGCCGTCACCGATGACGAGCCCCGCGTCATGACGGTGCGGGCCGGCCAGGCGCTGCCGTCCGGCCCCTTCGATCCGGGCCATCGCAGCCTGCAATCCGGGCTGCGGGCCTGGATCGAAAGCCAGACCGGCCATCCCGTCGGCTATCTTGAACAGCTTTACACCTTTGCCGACCTCGACCGTGAACCACGCACGCCCCCCGGCGCGCGGCGCATCTCGATCGGTTATCTCGGGCTCGTGCGCGAACAGCCGGCACCGGCAGCGGGGCAGCCGGAGTGGCACGGCTGGTATGACTATTTCCCCTGGGAGGACCGGCGCCTGCGCCCGCCGCCGATACCGGACGAAATCGCCGCCCGGCTCGCCGGCTGGGCAGGCGATGATCCGCTGCGCCGCCAGCGCGTCGATTTCGTCTTTGGCCTCAATGACATGCCCTGGAACGAGGAACTCGCGCTCCAGCGTTACGAACTGCTTTACGAGGCGGGGCTGGCCGAAAGCATGACCCGGCCCGCCCATGCCGCCTTCGGGCGCAGGATGGGGGGCGATCACCGCCGGATCCTCGCGACCGGCATCGCGCGGCTGCGGGCAAAGATCAAATACCACCCGGTCGTGTTCGAGCTCCTGCCCGAGAGCTTCACCCTCCTGCAGCTGCAACGCACGGTCGAGGCGCTGTCGGGGCTGCGGTTGCACAAGTCGAATTTCCGCCGCCAGATCGACCAGCAGGAACTGGTCGAGGAAACCGGCGAGATGTCCGCCGCCACCGGCGGCCGCCCGGCCAAGCTGTTCCGCTACCGCTCCGCGATCCTCGAGGCACGGGCCCTGTCGGGATCGCGGCTGCCGGTGCTGCGTCATTGACATATCCTCAACCCGAGAATAAGCCTGCCGTCCAATCTGCTCATGTTTGAAGGGCCAGGAGATTCCATGACCGACCTTCGCCTGCCGCATCTTTATGACCGCGTAAGCCGGATCATCCCGGCCCCGGACTGGATGCTGTTCGAGGATGACATCGCGGCGATTCTCGACCTCAAGCGCGAGAAAAACGCGGTGATCCTTGCGCATAACTACCAGACGCCGGAGATCTTCCACGGGGTCGCGGATATTGTCGGTGACAGCCTCGCCCTTGCCCGCAAGGCGGTGGAGGTCGATGCCGAGGTGATCGTCCTTGCCGGCGTGCATTTCATGGCCGAGACGGCAAAGCTGCTCAATCCGGGCAAGACCGTGCTGATCCCCGATACGCAGGCAGGCTGTTCGCTGGCGGATTCGATCACCGCCGAGGACATCGCCCTGCTGCGCGAGGCCCATCCCGGCGTGCCGGTCGTCACCTATGTGAACACGTCGGCCGCGGTCAAGGCGGCCTCCGATATCTGCTGCACCTCGGGCAATGCGGTGCGCGTCGTCGAATCGCTCGGCGTGCCCAAGGTGCTGATGATCCCCGACGAATACCTGGCCCGCAACGTGGCCCGCGAAACCGGGGTCGAGATCGTCGCCTGGAAGGGCCGCTGCGAGGTGCACGAACTGTTCACCGCCGAAGAGGTGCGCGGCCTGCGCGAATCCTGGCCGGGCGTCACCGTGCTCGCGCATCCCGAATGCCCGCCCGAGGTCGTGGCCGAGGCCGATTTCTCGGGCTCGACCGCGGTCATGTCGGATTTCGTCGGCACCCGCAAACCCGCGCGGGTGGTGCTGCTCACCGAATGTTCGATGAGCGACAATGTGGCGCTCGACCATCCCGATGTTGAATTCATCCGTCCCTGCAACCTCTGTCCGCACATGAAGCGGATCAGCCTGCGCAACATCCGCGAGGCGCTGGAACAGGGCCGTCACGAGGTCAGCGTCGATCCCGCCATCGCCGATGATGCGCGCCGAGCGGTCGAACGGATGCTGGCGGTCTGATCCGCCCGCCGATCATTCCGCAACCGCCACGCATCTGACGAAAGGATCCGCCATGGAGATCGCCCCGCTTCCGCGCCTGCTGATCGAACCCGCGGTTCGCCGCGCGCTTGACGAGGATCTGGGCACCGCGGGGGACATCACCTCGGCCGCGGTGATCCCACCGGATCATCGCTCTGCCGTCGCCATGGTGGCGCGGCGCGATGGGGTGATTGCGGGGCTCGACTGCGCGGCGCTGGCCTGCGAACTGGTCGATCCGCGCATCACCGTGACGCGCCATGTGAGCGATGGCACGGCGGTGCGCGCGGGCACGCGCATCGCGAGCCTTGCCGGCCCGTCCCGCAGCCTGCTGACGGCCGAGCGCACCGCGCTGAACTTTCTCTGTCACCTGTCGGGCATCGCGAGCGCGACCGCCGCGCTGGTCCATCTGGTCGATGGCACCGGTACCCGCATCACCTGCACGCGCAAGACCACGCCCGGACTGCGGGCGCTGGAAAAGCACGCCGTCCTTGCCGGCGGGGGCGCGAGCCATCGCCACAGCCTGGCCGATGCGATGCTGATCAAGGACAACCACATCGCCATCGCCGGCGGGATCCGCCCGGCGCTCGAGCGCGCCCGCGCCATGGCCGGCCATATGGTCAAGGTCGAGATCGAGGTCGATACGCTCGCGCAACTCGCCGAGGTGCTTGAGATCGGTGCCGATGTGGTGCTGCTCGACAACATGGACATCGCAACGCTGCGCGAGGCCGTCGCCATGGTGGCGGGGCGGGCCGTGACCGAGGCGTCGGGAACCATCACGCCCGAAACCGCTCGCGCGGTGGCTGCGACCGGGGTCGATCTGATCTCGCTCGGCTGGATCACCCACAGCGCACCCGCGCTTGACATCGGGCTGGATTTCCTTGCGGCGCAGGACGGGGCCTGAAGCGGGCCCGGCGCGAACCGTTCGAAAATTGCGATCGAACGGAACAGGATAATCCGTTGGATTGATAAGCCTCATGCGCCTAGCTGCACCTCGTGACAGCAAGAGGAGCAGCCGGATGAGCGATGCAACGACAGAACCGGGACACGACCGGGGGTTTTTCACCCGTGGGCCGGGCCGCATCCTGCCCGGGCTCGGGCTTGCGGGGGGAATCGCGGGGCTGGCGTTCGGCCTGCAGCGGATTCCGGGCGTCAATGCGCTCAGCCCGCTGATCCTTGCGACCCTGCTCGGCATGGTCTTTCGCAACCTTGTCGGCACGCCCCGCGCAGCGCGCCCCGGCATCGCCTTCGGCCTGCGGCACGTGCTGCGGGCGGGGATCGTGCTCATGGGGCTGCAACTGACCGCGCAGCAGGTGATCGCGGTCGGCGCCTCCGGCGTGGCGATGATCGGGCTCACGCTCCTGGCCACCTTCGCCTTCACCAGCTGGTGCGGGCGGATGCTCGGGGTCGAGCGGGGGCTGGCGCAACTGATCGCGGCGGGGAGCGCGATCTGCGGTGCGTCTGCCGTGGTCGCCACCAACACGGTGACCCGCGCCAGCGACGAAAGCGCCGCCTATGCCGTCGCCTGCGTCACCGTGTTCGGGTCGCTGTCCATGGTCCTGATGCCCGTTGCGGGCGGGTTCCTCGATATGGGTCCGCGGGCGTTCGGGCTCTGGACCGGCGCGTCGATCCACGAGGTCGCGCAGGTCGCCGCCGCCGCCTATGCACGCGGGCAGGACGCCGGCGAATTCGGCACCATCGCCAAGCTCACCCGCGTCATGATGCTGGCGCCGATGGTGCTGATGCTGGGCGCCGCCGCCACCCGCCGGATGCGCCAGACGGGCGGCCCGAAAGGGCGCGCCGCCGCGCCGGTGCCGTGGTTCGTTTTCGGGTTCATCGCCATGGCCGCGCTTGCCAGCACCGGCCGGATCCCCGAGGCGGTCATGCCCTTGACCACGGCCGCGACGCAGTTCCTGCTTGCCCTCGCGCTGGCGGCCATGGGGCTCGAGACCGACCTGCGCCGCCTTGCGGCGCAAGGCATCCGCCCCGCGCTGCTTGGCGCAGGCGCCTGGATTTTCATTTCCATTTTCAGCCTCTGTCTGGTTGTCATGCTGACATGACCTTCGATCAGCTTCGCATCTTTGTCGCCGTCGCCGAGCGCCAGCACGTCACGCAGGCAGCGGCCTTTCTCAATCTGACCCAGAGCGCGGTCAGCGCCGCCATTGCCGCGCTCGAGGAACGCCACGCGGTGCGCCTGTTCGACCGGATCGGGCGGCGGATCGTTCTGACCGACGCGGGGCAACAGTTCCTGGAAGAGGCGCGCGCGCTGCTGGGGCGGGCCGAGCAGAGCGAGCGGCTGCTGGCCGATCTGGCCGGGCTGCGGCGCGGCCGGCTGCGGCTCGCGGCAAGCCAGACGGTCGCGAATTACTGGCTGCCGCCGCTCATGCACCGGTTCCACGCCGCCCATCCCGGTTTCAGGCTCGAGCTTGCGATCGGCAATACCGCCGAAGTCGCCCGCCTGGTGCAGGCCGCAGGCGCCGACCTCGGCTTTGTCGAGGGGGCGATCGACGACCCCGCCCTGTCGATCCGCCCGTTTGCGGGGGATGACCTCATGCTGGTCGTCGCGCCCGCTCACCCCTGGGCCGGCGGCGCGCCCCTGGACGCGCGGGATCTGCTCAAGAGCCCCTGGGTGCTGCGCGAGCCGGGGTCGGGAACGCGCACGGTATTCGAGGCGGTTCTTGCCCGGCACGGGCTCGCACCCGATAAGGTCGAGATCGCGCTTGAACTGCCGTCGAATGAATCCGTGCGCGCAGCGGTCGAATCCGGGGCCGGCGCGACGGTGCTCTCGGCGCTGGTGGTCGGCCCGGCGGTCGCTGCCGGGCGGCTCGCGGCGGTGGATTTCGCCCTGCCCGGCCGGCGATTTCGCGTTCTGCATCACAAGGACCGCCAGCTTTCGCTGGCCGAGCGGCGGTTTCTGGACCTGACGCAGGAACCCGGCGGCCTCCTGCCGGAGAACGAGTGATCCGGCGGCGGCGAGGGTTAAGGCTGGCTTAAGATCTCCGGTCCATGGCGCGGGCTGAACGCAAGCGGCCCTGGAGCGAGAGGAGACCCGATGACGAAACGCACCCTGTTCGACCGGCGCAGACGGGATCTGATCCGCCTCGGGCTCGGCGCCGGGGCGGCGGCGGGAGCGGCCGTGCTCGGGCATCCCGCGCTCGCGCAGGCGCTCGCGGACAACCCCATGCCGCAAGAGCTGCGCAAGGCGCTGGAGCGGTCGCCCTTCACGCCGGTTCTGGGCAATCCCGAGGGAGACATCACCCTCAGCGAATTCTTCGACTACAACTGTCCGTTCTGCCGCGACATGGCCGCCGACATACAGACGCTGCTGGCCGAGGACGGAAAGCTGCGGCTCGTGCTGCGCGAATGGCCGATCTTTGGCGAAGGGTCGATTGCGGCGACGCGGGTGTCGCTCGCAGTGCTGAAACAGCAGAAATACGGCGAATTCCACACTGCTCTTATGGGCATCGGCGGCACGGCCGACGAAGCGGCCGCCCTGAGGGTCGCCCGCGATCTCGGGCTCGATACCGACCGGCTGCGGGCGGATATGGAGTCGCCCGAGGTGCAGGAACATATCGGCCTTTCCGGGGCGTTGGCCGATCACATGGGCCTGATGGGCACGCCGAGCTTCATCGCCGGGAACGAGATGCTGTTCGGTGCCCAGTCAAAGGCCGAGATGCGCGGCCTGATCGCGCGCGGCCGCGCAGCACTCGGCTAGGGGCGCCTGCCCGCGCGTCGGGTCCGCCGCGCCGGTTTCAATTGCAGCGGCGCCGCGTGCCTGTGCGCCCGGTCATTCGCCCGCGACCCGCAGCACGATCTTGCCGATGTGGTCGCCCGCCTCCATCCGCGCATGGGCCTGCGCCGCCTCGTCCAGCGCGAATTCGCTGTCCATGACCGGCGCGACCTCGCCCCGGTCCAGCAGCGGCCAGACCTTTTCGGCAAGGTTCGCGGCAATGGCCGCCTTGGCCGCGTCGCTCTGCGGGCGCAGGGTGCTGCCGGTGATGGTCAGGCGCTTCAGCATCACGGCGGCAAAGTTCAGTTCGGCCCTGGTGCCGCGCAGGAAGGCGATCTGCACGAGCCGGCCCTCGGTCGCTAGGGCGCGGACATTGCGAGGAATGTAATCGCCCCCCACCATGTCGAGGATCACATCCGCCCCGCCCGCCTCGCGCAGGATCTGCATGAAATCCTCGTCGCGGTAATTGATCGCCCGCGCGCCGAGTTCGGTGCAGACGGCGCATTTCGCATCCGAACCCGCGGTGGCGAAAACCTCGGCCCCGAAGGCGCGCGCAAGCTGGATCGCGGTGGTGCCGATGCCGCTCGTGCCGCCATGGACAAGGAACCGCTCGCCCGCCGCCAGACGCCCGCGATCGAACACGTTGGACCAGACCGTGAAAAAGGTTTCCGGCAGGCAGGCCGCGCGTTTCAGATCCATGCCCTGAGGGATCCGCAGGCAATGCGCCGCCGGGGTTGCCACATATTCGGCATAGCCCCCGCCGGGGAGCAGCGCGCAGACCCGGTCGCCGACGGACCAGGATTCGACGCCTTCGCCAAGCGCCACGATCTCGCCCGACGCCTCGAGCCCCGGCAGGTCGCTCGCCTCGGGCGGCGGTGCATAGGCGCCCGCGCGCTGCAGCGCATCGGGGCGGTTCACCCCGGCGAAAGCCACCCGGATCACCACCTCGCCCGGGGCGGGCGCAGGCACCGGACGTTCGGCCGGTTTCAGCACTTCGGGGCCGCCCGGTTCGCTGATCTCGATGGCACGCATGGTCTGGGGCAAGGGGCTCGGCATGGTTTTCTCCTTACTCGGTCCGGTCGCGCCCCGTGCTGCCTCAGCGCGACGGTTTTGTCGAGCCCGGCAGATCATCCACCCCCTTCGGCGCGCGGACCTGCCGCCCAAGCCAGTTCGGAATCACGAGGAACGGCTTCATCAGCGGATTGGCCTGAACCTGCCCTTTCAGCCGCTCAATGCGCATGACCTCGTCGATTCGCCGGGCCAGGAAGGCCCAGGTGTCGGCATCATTGCTGCTGCCGTCTGCCAGCCAGTACAGCAGCGTAGCGGAGTAGACGCCCGAAAGGCTCATGCGCTTGGTATACCAGTTCACGTCGTCGGACGTATCGCCAAGGGCGGTCCAGACGTGATCGCAGGTGCGCCAGAGCACCCGCGTGCCGTCCGGGGCATGAAGCGGCAGCGCAAAAAGCGCCATGCTGCGGCGCAGCGCCTCCTTGTCGCCGATTGCCTCGATCCGCAGGCGCAGCGCGGTCTGCACACGGTCGCGGAACCGCATGTCCGCCAGATCCGTCACCGCGAGCCGGTCGAGCATCGCGCGGTCGCCGCGCTCGTGCCAGTAAAGCGCAAGGTCGACCGCCCCGCGCGGAAACAACGCCCGCGCCAGCGCGGGTTCGGCCCCGCTCTCGGCGATGGCGGCGCGCAGGGTGGTTTCGGTCCAGCCGTCAAAGGCCACATGCGCAAGCGCCGCATCGAGAACCCTGTCCTGCGTGGTCTTGCGTTCCTCTTCGTCCATATTCATCCGCCCGTTTCAATTCGCCCGCCGGCACCCGCCCGTCATGGCCCGGAAGTCTTCCGCCGGTCCAAGAGGAAAGATGTCGCATCAGCGGCGAAAGACAAGCACGAACCGGCGCCCACATGTTGGCGGCGCAGATGGACAAGGCGGTTTCTCTCTGTTATAGGGCACCCTCCTGCAGATTCCGCAACTCGAGACAGAAAGGTGGTGAAAACCACATGCAGGTCAGTGTTCGTGACAACAATGTCGACCAGGCGCTGCGCGCCCTGAAGAAGAAACTTCAGCGCGAAGGCGTGTTCCGCGAGATGAAGCTGCGGCAGCATTTCGAGAAACCTTCCGAAAAGAAGGCCCGGGAACAGGCCGAAGCGATTCGGCGTGCCCGCAAGCTTGCGCGCAAGAAAGCGCAGCGTGAAGGGCTGCTCTGACGGAAACGTCCGACATTTCACACGAAGAACGCCCCCGGAGCCCTGCTGCGGGGGTTTTTCATGTCTCCCGTCCCCGGCCCTTCGGCGCGGCCCCGTCCGCCACACAGCGATTCGTCAAGCCGCACAAGGCGCTCCTGTCACAAAGATCACGAAAACGTGCAGTGGACGAGAGCGCCCTCCCTGCCCCTCCGGCACGGGCCAGAGGCGGAAAAAACAGGCGCCCGCGCCGCGGAGAGCGCCACCCGCGGACGATCCTCGCCATCTGCGTCAAGAGTTACGGTTGCATCCCGGCGCGTTTTTTCACATGTTGCGCGCGCATGCCCGGAAATTATTCGGATCATACGCAGCAGCGCCCGCCAGCGATCAAAGATTATCGGTAATCTTCCGATGCCGGCCGGTTGACGAAACTCCAGTGATGAACAGGAAACACGAGAATGAAGATCGGATGTCCGAAAGAGATCAAACCCCAGGAATTCCGCGTCGGACTGACTCCGAATGCAGCCCATGAAGCCGTGGTCCACGGCCATGAGGTGATGATCGAGACCGGCGCCGGAATCGGAGCGGGTTTCGAGGACGACGCCTATGTCGAGGCGGGGGCGCGCATCGTCCCCGATGCAGAGACGGTCTATGGCGAGGCCGAGATGATCGTGAAGGTGAAGGAACCCCAGCCGGGCGAGCGCAAGCTGCTGCGGCGCGGACAGATCCTTTACACCTATCTTCATCTTGCGGCCGACCCCGAGCTGACCCGCGAACTGCTCGCCACCGGCGTCACCGCCATCGCCTACGAGACCGTGACCGGCCGCGGCGGCGGCCTGCCCCTGCTTGCCCCCATGTCCGAGGTCGCCGGGCGGCTCGCGCCCCAGACCGGCTCCTGGGCGCTGCAGAAGGCCAATGGCGGCAGCGGCGTGCTGATGGGCGGCGTGCCCGGCGTGCGCCCGGCCAATGTGCTGGTTCTTGGCGGCGGCGTCGTCGGCACCGCGGCGGCACGCGTCGCCGTGGGGATGGGCGCCAGCGTGACCGTGCTCGACCTGTCGGTGCAGCGGCTGTCCTATCTCGACGACATCTTCATGGGGCACCTGATCACGCAGTTCTCGGACAAGGCCACGCTCAACGACCTGCTGCCCAGCACCGACATGGTGATCGGCGCCGTGCTCATTCCCGGGGCAGCGACGCCCAAGCTGCTCAAGCGCGAGCATCTTTCGCTGATGCGCCCGGGCTCCGTGCTGGTCGATGTGGCGGTGGATCAGGGCGGCTGCTTCGAGACGTCGCGCCCGACCACGCATCAGGATCCGATCTACGAAGTGGATGGCATCATTCACTATTGCGTCGGCAACATGCCGGGTGCGGTCGCCCGCACCGCGACCATCGCGCTGAACAACGCGACCATGCCGCTCATGCTCAACCTTGCCGACAAGGGCTGGAAGCGGGCCTGCGCCGAGGACGAGCACCTGCTGCACGGGCTCAACATGCACGACGGCAAGCTGACCTATCACGCGGTCGGCGAGGCGCTCGGGATCGAAAGCGTCGAAGGCAGCAGCCTCATCGCCGCCTGACCACAATCAACGGCGGGGGCCGGTCAGGCGGCCGGCCCCGCCTTTTCTCCCCGGGGGACCGTCACCTCGATCTGATGCGGATAGGGAACGGTGAATCCCTTCTCGGCCAGGTTCTCCTTGGCCGCCTTCACTAGATCGAAGCGCAGGTTCCAGTAATCCGACGCCCGACACCAGAGCCGCGTGGAAATGATCACCGCATGTTCGCGCAGGTCGGTCACGGCGATCCAGGGCACAGCGGGCTGATCCATGACGCGCTCGTCACCCTCGGCAAGCCCCATGATGACCGCCATGGCCAGGTCGAGGTCGTCGCGATAGTCGATACGGAAATCCAGATCGAGCCGGCGCAGGTCGTGGTGGGAATAGTTGGTGATGATCTGCCCCCAGGCCTGGCCGTTCGGGATCACGATCTGCACATTGTCCACGGTCTTCAGCTCGGTGAAGAACAGGTTGAGGTCGACCACCGTCCCCGCCGTGCCGCCGATATCCACATACTGGCCAAGCTTGAAGGGGCGGAACAGGATCAGCATGAATCCGGCGGCGAAATCGCTCAGCGTTCCCTGCAGCGCCAGCCCGATCGCGAGCGTCGCCGCGCCGAGCATGGCCACGACGCTCGTCGCCTCGATCCCGAACAGGTTCAGCACCGCGATCGCCACCAGCACCAACAGCAGCCAGCGCACGAGATTGGCCGCAAAGGCGCCCAGCGTCTGGTCAAGGCGCGGATGCGCCTCCACCCGGCGGCGCACAAGGCGCGAAACCCAGCCGGCGGCCACCCAGCCGACGACCAGGACGATGATCGCCTTGCCCACATTCATCAGGAACAGCAGCCAGAAACCGGTCTGCACTCCCAGATCTTCCATCTCGCTCTCCTTTCATTGCAAAGGGCCGCGCAGGCGCCGGATGCCCGGCATGCGCGGCCCCTCGCCCGGTCCTGCCGTCAGACCTTGAGCCGGTCGCGAATCTCGATCAGCACGTCCAGCTCGCTCGGCCCGGCCGGCTCTTCGGGGGCCGGCTCCGGCTCCGTCACCGCGGCCGCCTTGACCCGGTTCACCATCTTGACCAGCAGGAAGACCACCCAGGCGACGATCAGGAAATTCAGCACCGCCATCAGGAATGAACCGTAGGCGAACACCGCCGCGCCTGCCTCGCGCGCCGCCTCCAGCGAGGCGAAATTCCCCTCGCCGCTCAGCACCACGAACTGGTTGGAAAAGTCGATGCCGCCCGTGAACAGCCCGATAATCGGGTTGATCAGATCATCGACCAGCGAGCTAACGATAGCGGTAAACGCGGCGCCGATGATGATACCGACCGCCATGTCCATGACATTGCCCTTGGCAATGAATTCACGAAATTCCTTGAGCATTTCCGACTCCTCTGTCCCCGGCCCCGTGGCCGCCTGCGACAATTAATCACACGGACCGCGAAATGTGCAGCATTCATGCGCGATGGTGACGGATTTCCGCCCGATGTTGCCGCGGATCTATGCCGGCAGCGCGCCCGTCAGGACATAGCGCAGGATCGCGACCACCTGCGCGGGGTGCTGCGCCACCGCCAGCGCGGCCGCATCCACCTCCTTGAGCGCATGCTGGTGTTCGGGCCCGTGCAGCACCACGAGCGCCTTGCCGAGCGCCGCTGCGTAACCCGCGTCGAACGCCGCGTTCCACTGCTTGTATTTCTCGTCGAAGCGCACCACCACCACATCGGCCTGCTCGATCCCGGTACGGGTGCGGATCGCGTTCAGCCGCGCGCCCTTGTTGTCATGCCAGAACTTGTCAGGCTCCGCCCCGAGGATCGCCACCCCGCAGTCGTCGCTGGCATCGTGATCGGTCACCGGGGCCGAAAAGCGGATATCGAGGTCGCGCGCGCCCTCGATGATCTGCTCGCGCCAGTCGGTGTGAATTTCGCCGGACAGGTAAACGTTCAAGGTCATGCCGCTCTCCATCAATGTTGCGGGCGGAGCGCGCGCCCCGCCGCCTATGCCTTCTTCTGGCCAGAAATATCCTCGCCGAAGGCGAAATCCAGCCTCAGCCGCGCAGCACCGCACCGGTTGCCCTGGTGACCTGCTCGATGATGCGCCCGCTCAGACGCTCGATCTCGGCCTCGGTGAGGGTGGTCTCGCGCGGCTGCAGCCGCACGCTCAGCGCCAGCGATTTCCGGCCTTCGCCCAGGCTGCCGCCGACGAACTGGTCAAAGACGCGCACCCGCTCGATCAGCGCGCGGTCGGCGCTCGCCGCCGCTGCCACCAGGGCGGCCGCATCCGTATCCGCATCGACCACAAAGGCAAAGTCGCGCTCGACCGCCTGCAGATCGGACAGGGCCAGCGCCGGGCGCGTGGCGCTGCCGCGGCGCGCGCCGGGCACCGCGTCGGGCCAGAGGACGAAACCGACTGCCGGCCCCTTCACATCCATGGCCGCAAGGATCCGCGGATGCAATTCGCCGAACACGCCGAGCACCAGTTTCGGGCCGAGCCCGATCACCCCGTGCCGCCCCGGATGCCACCATTCGGGGCCGCCCCTGCGGATCTGCGCGCTGGCCGGGGCCTGCATCGCCGCAAGCAGCGCCTCGGCATCCGCCCTGGCATCGAAAACATCGACCGCGCGCGATTCCCCGTGCACGTCCTTGGTCTGCGTGCGTCCGACCAGGAGCCCCGCGACCTGTTCGGCCTGTTCGCCCGGTTCACCGCCCGAAAACACCGGCCCGACCTCGAACAGGGCCAGATCCGAAAATCCCCGCGCCTGGTTGCGCGCGGCCGCCTGCAACAGCCCCGGCAGCAGCGAGGGCCGCATATGGCTCATTTCCGAAGAAATCGGGTTTTCCAGCATGGTCGCATCCGCGCCGCCGCCGAACAGCCCGGCGCTCGCGCGGTCGATGAAGGAATAGCTCACGCATTCGTTGTAACCGAGCGCGGCGCAGGTGCGGCGCGCGGCCTCGCGCCGGCGCTGCTGCGTCGTCATCACGGGGCGCGCGACGCCGCTCGGGCGCGGCAGGGGCTGCCCCTCGAGCCGCCCGAGCGAGGCGATGCGCGCGACCTCCTCGACCAGATCGGCCTCGCCATGCACATCGGGGCGCCAGCTTGGCACATGGGCCGTGCCGCCCTCGAGCCGGAACCCGAGCCGCTCGAGAATCGCGCGCTGTTCGTCCGCGCCGATCTCCATGCCGACGATCCGGCGCAGTTGCGCCGGATCAAAGCGATAGGCGCGGCCATGATCGGGCTCGGCCCCGGCGACGACCACTTCGGATGCCTCGCCGCCGCAGAGATCGAGGATCATCCGCGTCGCATCCTCGAGCCCGGCAAGCGTAGAGGCCGGGTCGATGCCCCGCTCGAAGCGATAGCGCGCATCCGACGTGATCCGCAGCGCCCGCCCGGCAAGGGCGATCTGCACGTGATCCCAGAATGCGCTTTCCAGAAAGACCGAGGTGGTGCCTTCGGTCACGCCGCTCGCTTCGCCGCCCATGATGCCGGCGATGCTCTGCGGGCCGTTGTCGTCGGCGATCACCATCATTCCCGGCGCAAGGATATGTTCGCGCTCGTCAAGGGTGCGGATCACCTCGCCACCCTTGGCGCGATGGATGCGCAAATTTCCGGCAAGCTCATTCATATCAAATACATGAAGCGGCCTGTTCACATCGAAGGTGAAGAAATTCGTGATGTCCACCAGGGCCGATATGGGGCGCAGCCCGATGGCGCGCAGCCGCTCCTGCAGCCACGCGGGGCTCGGCCCGTTGGTCAGGCCCCGGATCACGCGCCCGGCAAAGACCGGGCAGCCGTCCATCGTATCCGGGTCGATGCCGACACCGACCGGCGAGGCAAAGGCGCCGGGCACCGGCCGGCTCCCGCGCGGTTTCATCCGCCCGAGCCCGCGCGCCGCGAGGTCACGGGCAATGCCCCGCACGCCAAGCGCATCGGGGCGGTTCGGGGTAATGGCGATTTCTATCACCGGATCGACCCGGGCCGGATCATGCTCCGCCAGCCAGTCGCTGAAGCTCTGCCCGACCTCGCCCATGGGCAGTTCGATGATGCCGGCATGTTCGTCCGAAAGCTCCATCTCGCGCTCGGAAGCCATCATGCCATGGCTTTCCACACCGCGGATCTTGCCCATCTGGATCGTCGTGTCGATGCCCGGCACATAGGTGCCGGGTTGCGCGACCACCACGGTGATGCCTTCGCGGGCGTTGGGGGCACCGCAGACGATCTGTTTTTCGCCCTCGCCGGTCATGACCCGGCAGACCTTCAGCCGATCGGCATCGGGGTGCTTTTCCGCCGCCAGCACCCGGCCGAGGGTAAAGTCACGCAGCCGAGCCGCCGGATCGGTCACGCCTTCGACCTCGAGCCCGATATCCGTCAGCGCCCCGGTGATCTCGTCGAGCGTCGCCGTGGTGTCCAGGTGATCTTTCAGCCAGGAGAGGGTGAATTTCATCTCTGCATCCTCATGGATTTTGCGGTGGATTACCGCAGGGCGCGGCAGAATGATAGGGTCGGCAGCCAGGTCGATCACGGCCGGAAACCGCCTGACACCGGCAAGGTCGGAAACGGTCGCGCATTAACGGCATGTAAACCATTGCCGGGCTAGCGTGCGGCAATTCAGCCTTGCGGGAACTTCATCATGAGTCTGACCACCGAACAGCAGATGCTCGTCGAGCAGCGGGTTACGAATGACGCGAAATCGCCGGTCGTTGCATATCTGCTGCTGATCTTTCTGGGCGGATTCGGGGCGCATCGGTTCTATCTCGGCAAGACGGGCACGGCGATCACGATGCTGATCCTCTTTGTTCTCGGCTGGCTCACCCTTGTCATCGTCATTGGAATTGGGTTGCTGATCGCGGTGGGAATCTGGTGGATCGTGGACATCTTCCTGCTTCCCGGACTGCTTCAGGCAGACAAGGACGCGATACGCCAGCGCCATTCAACCGACATGCTTCACGCGCCGGTCAAAACCTGACAGGCGGTCGCGCTACAGGCTGAAAGCGATGGTGAAAGGCAGCCGCCCCACTCACCGGCCCAAGCCCCCGCGCAGGGTCGGCACGTCAAGCGCGGAGAACCCGTAATGCCGCAGCCAGCGCAGATCGGAATCGAAGAACGCGCGCAGGTCGGGGATGCCGTATTTCAGCATGGCGATGCGGTCGATTCCCATGCCGAAGGCAAAGCCCTGCCATTCGTCGGGGTCGATGCCGCCGGCGCGCAGCACCTTGGGGTGCACCATGCCCGAGCCGAGCACCTCGAGCCAGTCGTCACCCTCTCCGATGCGCAACTGCCCGTCGACCCATGAACACTGGATGTCCACCTCGGCCGAAGGTTCGGTAAAGGGGAAATGCGAGGCGCGGAAACGGATGCGGATGCCGTCGAGTTCGAAGAACGCGGCAAAGAATTCCTCGAGCACCCATTTCAGGTTGGCCATGGTGATGTCGCGGTCGATGGCCAGCCCCTCGACCTGGTGGAACATCGGCGTATGGGTCTGATCGTAATCGGCACGATAGACGCCGCCGGGGCAGATGATGCGCGTCGGCGCGCCACTCGCCTCCATCGAGCGGATCTGCACCGGGCTCGTATGGGTGCGCAGCACGTTGGGCGGGCGCGGATCCTCCGCGTCGCGGTGCATGTAGAACGTGTCCATCTCGGCCCGGGCGGGATGGTGGGCCGGGATGTTGAGCGCATCGAAATTATACCAGTCGGTGTCGATGCGCGGCCCCTCGGCGACGGAAAACCCCATATCGGCAAAGATCGCGGTCACTTCTTCGGTGACCCGGCTCACGGGATGGATGGTGCCGGCCGGGCGCCGGCGCGCGGGCAGCGTGACATCAAGCCATTCGGCCCGCAGGCGTTCCTCGAGCGCGGCATCAGCCAGCGCGGCCTTGCGGGCGGCAAGCGCGCTCGTGATCTCGTCCTTGAGCGCGTTCAGCGCCGGCCCCGCGCTCTTGCGCTCTTCCGGGGTCATTTTTCCGAGTTCGCGCATCCGCAGCGAAATCTCGCCCTTCTTGCCGATGGCGGCAAGGCGGATGTCCTCGAGCGCGGCCTCGTCCCCGGCTCCGGCTATCCGCTCCAGATATTTCGCCTTGAGATCATCCATCACGTTTTCCTGCGCTGTCGTTCCGGGTCTGGTTGCTAATGACTGCGCCAACCGATGGCAAGGCTCGCCCCCGGCCGGCCGCGTCAAGGCAAAGGGGCCGTCCGGTTTTCGGACAGCCCCTTGCGTTTTCGGATATGTCCGGCTGGTCCTGCGGTTCAGGCGGCGAGCGCGTCCTGCGCCTGCTTGACGATCGCACCGAAGGCTTCGGGCTCGTGCACGGCGAGATCGGCCAGAACCTTGCGGTCCACCTCGATCCCGGCGCGCGACAGGCCGTTGATGAAGCGCGAATAGGTCAGCGTTTCGTCATGGGCGCGCACGGCCGCGTTGATCCGCTGGATCCAGAGCGCGCGGAAATTCCGCTTGCGGTTCTTGCGGTCGCGGGTTGCATACTGGTTGGCCTTGTCCACCGCCTGCGTCGCGGTGCGGAAGGTGTTCTTGCGCCGGCTGAAATAGCCCTTGGCGGCCTTGATGACCTTCTTGTGACGGGCGTGGGTGACGGTTCCGCTCTTGATACGTGCCATGGCTCAGATCTCCTGTCAGCGGCCGTAGGGCATGAAGCCCTTGACGATTTTCGCATCCGGCTCCGACAGAGTGGTGGTGCCGCGCGCGTCACGGATGAACTTGGTGCTGCGCTTGATCATGCCGTGGCGCTTGCCGGCCTGCCCGGCCAGAACCTTGCCGGTCGCGGTGATCTTGAAGCGCTTCTTGGCGCTTGACTTGGTCTTCATCTTGGGCATTTCCGAGCTCCTTCGGTGTTCGGGATCGGTCAGGGTGCGACTCGGCATGCCACATCGGCCGGACGCACCATTCGGAAGCCGCCCTCTAGCCGGATCGCGGCTGTTTGACAAGGGCTCACGGCAGGCGGACTGGCATCAGGATTGCACGCCGGAGGCGCCACCCGGCCAGATCAGCCGTTCGTCACAGGGGGCGATGCGCAGGATGTTGGTGCTTCCGGGAACGTTGAAGGGCACGCCCGCGGTCACCACGATCTGATCGGATTCGGCCGCGAACCCTTCGCTGCGCGCCGCGCGCACGGCATTCACCACCGCCTGCTTGAAGCGGTCGAGCTCCTCCGTGATCACGCAGTGACAGCCCCAGGTCAGGCACAGGCGCCGCGCGGTGCGCTGCAGCGAGGTCAGCGCGATGATCGGCACCTTGGGGCGTTCGCGCGCGTTCAGCAGCGCCGTGGTGCCGCTCTGGGTAAAGCAGCAGATCGCCTTGATCTCGGTCTTTTCGGCGATCTCGCGCGCGGCGGCGACGATCGCATCGGCTGTGGTGCTGCCCGGGGCGCTGCGCGAGGCGGCGATCTGCTCGGCATAGGCCGGGTCGGATTCGACATGCGCGGCCACGTCGTCCATCACCCGCACCGCCTCGATCGGGTACTGACCGGCCGCCGATTCCGCGCTCAGCATCACCGCGTCGGTGCCCTCATAGATCGCCGCCGCCACGTCCGACACCTCGGCCCGCGTGGGCACGGGGCTTTCGATCATCGATTCCAGCATCTGCGTCGCCACGATCACCGGCTTTGCCGCCGCCCGGCACCGCTGCACCAGGCGCTTCTGGATCGGCGGCACGTACTGCACCGGCAGTTCCACCCCCAGATCGCCGCGCGCCACCATGATCCCGTCGGCCGCCGCAAGAATGCGCTCGAACTGCTCCACCGCCGCGGGTTTTTCGATCTTGGCCATGATCGCGGCACGATCCCCGACCAGGATGCGCGCCTCTTCCACATCCTCGGGGCGCTGCACGAAGGACAGCGCAAGCCAGTCGATGCCAAGCCCGCAGGCGAATTCGAGGTCGTCGCGGTCCTTGTCCGAAAGCGCCGCGAGCGGCAGCACCACATCGGGCACGTTCACCCCCTTGCGATCGGAGATCACCCCGCCCGTGCGCACCACGCATTCAGCAAAGTCGCGCTCTGATTCAATCACTTCCAGACGGACTTTGCCGTCATTGATGAGAAGTGTCGCCCCGTTGACCAGGGCCGCGAAAATCTCGGGGTGCGGAACGCAGACGCGGCGCGCATCCCCCGGCTCCGGGTCGAGATCGAGGCGAAAGCACGCGCCCTCTCCGAGCGTGATCTCTCCCTCGGCGAAGGTGCCGAGCCGCAGCTTCGGGCCCTGCAGATCGGCAAGGATCGCGATCGGGCTGCCGGTCTCGGCCTCGATCTCGCGGATGATGCGATGCTTGTCGCGGATCTCGTCGCGGCTCCCGTGGCTCATGTTGAGCCGGAACACATCCGCGCCGGCCTCGTGCAGGGCACGGATGGTCTCGTGCGTTTCCGAGGCCGGACCAAGTGTGGCCACGATCTTGACTTTGCGCTGACGCCGCATGAACAGGCGCTCCATTCCCAATGTTACCGCAAACGGTGTTTGCGCCCTTATCGCGCAAATCCGGGGTCCCGGCAACGCCCTCCCGCCCGGGCTGGAATAGCGGCGCGCGGGGCATTAGATTCGGCAGGACACCCGCCGGACGACCGGCCGGACCCATGACGTCAGGAAAGAGAGATGGACCGCCAGACCGAAATCGAACTCGAAGCCGCCGCCTTCCGCCGCCTGCGCAAGCATCTGATGGAAGAGCGCCCCGAGGTGCAGAACATCGACCTCATGAACCTTTCGGGTTTTTGCCGCAACTGCCTGAGCCGCTGGTACCAGGAAGCCGCCGCCGAGCGGGGTATCACCCTCGGCAAGGAAGAGGCGCGCGAAATCTTCTACGGCATGCCTTATGACGAATGGAAGGCCCGCCACCAGATCGAGGCCACGCCCGAGCAGATCGCAGCCTTTGCCGCAACTGCGCCGCGCAACGGCTGAATGCGCCTGCCCGTTCAGCCGACCCGCAAGGGCGCGCGATCAATGAGGTCCAGCAGCGCGGCGATGTCCACCGCATATCCATCGCCCCGGCGCGGCGCGACCAAGGTGCTCATGCGCCCGCCGAACGCCGGCATGTAATCGTTGAAGACCGCGTTGAAGCGATCTTGCGGATTGATCACGATGAAATGCGCATGATCGGCTGCTGAAAGCAGGGCGTGACTTATGTGACTGCCCTCGATGGAGACGATGGTGTCCGCGCCGCTGGTCGCCTCCAGAATCCGGTCGAGCGTGTCGGTCGAGCTGCAGCTGTCGAACCCCCGCTCCGTCAGCCGGTGGGCAAGCTCCTCCTCGTTCGCAAGTTGCCGGGCCCCCGCCGCGCCGCGCCGGATCAGCACGCCTTTTGCCGCGGCGGGATGGAACCGGCGCCGGATGCGGCTGCGGATCGTGCGCTGCCGCTCCCGGCGATTTTCATTCTGCCCGATGTCGAGACAAAAGCTCATGCGCTGGAAGAACACCGTCCGATCCCTGATCGCATCAATTTCCAGAAGTTCCAGATAACGGGCCGGATGGGGCCAGCCCGGATCGAAGGGAAGATACAGGGCCTCGTCCGGCCGGCACAGCAGCGTGGCGGGCAGCGCATCATTCACCCAATGCCCGAAATAGGGCATCGCGATGCTGGGCAAGGCGTAGAAGCCGCGCGGAAAGGTCGGAATTTCACCAAGGAGCACCGCCCGCAAATCCACCCTGCCCGATCGGTTCAGCGATGCGCCCGGCATGAAGAACCCGTTCGGAGTGGCCAGCACGTTCCGGAACGAAAGTCTCAGCGTCGCCTCATGCCGGACCGGACCGCCAGACACACGCCCTTGTTCGTATTCGCGCGTTGTCCCGGGCGCAAAGCCGCTGACCTTGTTCCAATCCCCGTCCGCAATGAAGACCGGTGACGACATGCCGTCTTCCGCGGCACATATTTCCTCGACATCAACCGCGGCCTCCTCCAGCGACCGCTGCCTGCCGGCACGGGCAAGAACCTTGTTGATGACCGGATAACCCCGCGAGAGAAAACGACGCATCATCCCTGCTCCCACGCCCCCAAAAACCACAATCGGCAGGACCGGATCAGATCAGATCGCCCCTGCGCGCGCCTCTTCCAGGCAGATGTCCCGCAGCCGCGCGGCGACGGGCCCGGGCCGCCCGTCGCCCAGCACGACCCCGTCCACCGCAACGACCGGTATGACGAAGGCGCTGGCCGAGGTCAGGAAGGCCTCCTGCGCGGCCTTCGCCTCGGCCAGGGTGAAGGCGCGCTCCTCCACCGCCATGCCGGCCTCGGCCGCGCAGCGCAGCACCGACCTGCGGGTGATGCCATGCAGGATCTCGCAGGACAGCGGACGGGTGATGATGCGCCCGTTGCTCACGATATAGACGTTGTTGCTGGTCCCTTCGGTCACGAACCCGTCCTCGACCAGCCAGGCGTCATCCGCTCCCGCGCGCCGCGCCGCCATCTTCGCCATGCTCGGATACAGCAACTGCACCGTCTTGATGTCGCGCCGCTTCCAGCGCAGATCGTCAAGACTGATCACCCGGATCCCGCGCCGCGCCACCGGGTCATCGGCAAGGCCGGGTTTCGCCTGCGTGAACAGCACCACGGTCGGCGCCAGCCCCGGATCGGGATAGGCGAAATCCCGGTCCCCCGGCGCGCCCCGCGTGACCTGAAGATAGACGAGCCCCTCGTCGATCCCGTTGCGCCGGACCAGTTCGCGATGGATCGCAAGCAGCTCGTCCCGCCCGGGCGGCGGCGCCATGTCGAGTTCCCGCGCCGAACGCGCAAGCCGCGTCATATGGGCATCGAAATCGACCAGCCGGCCATCAAGGACGCTCGTCACCTCATAGATCGCATCCGCCATCAGAAAGCCACGGTCGAATATCGACACGCTTGCCTCGGATTCGGGCAGATAGGCTCCGTTCACATAGACCGTCCGCTGCATCTTTACCCCCAGAGCGCACGAACAGGCGGATGCACGCCCCGCGCGTCATATGTCAAGCCGTCTGCGCGATCCTGCGCCAGCAGAAGCGGCCCGTCCAGATCGACCACATCCGCCCCCTGCGCGACCAGCACCGCCGGGGCCATGGCCAGCGATGTCGCGACCATGCAGCCGACCATCACGCCGAAACCGGCCGCCCGCGCCGCATCGCGCAGGGCCAGCGCCTCGGTCAGCCCGCCGGCCTTGTCGAGCTTGATGTTCACCATGTCGTATTTCCCGGCCAGGGCGGCGAGGCTCGCCCGGTCATGGCAGCTTTCATCGGCGCAGACGGGAACCGGGCGCGCGATCTCTGCCAGCATCGCGTCATCCCCCGCCGGCAGCGGCTGCTCCACCACGGACACCCCGAGCCGTTCGAGATGGGGCGAAAGATCGGCATAGACCTCCGCGCTCCAGCCCTCGTTCGCATCGACGACCAACCGCGCCGCCGGTGCCCCTTCCCGCACCGCCTCGAGCCGCGCCATGTCCTCGGGCGCGCCGACCTTGACCTTGAGCAGCGGCCGGTGCGCATGGCGCGCGGCCTGCGCCCGCATCATTTCCGGCGCATCGAGCGACAGCGTATAGGCCGTGACCACCGGGCGCGGCGGCGGCAGCCCGGCCAGTTCCCAGACCCGCCGGCGGCTGCGCTTCGCCTCGAGATCCCAGAGCGCACAGTCCAGCGCATTGCGCGCGGCCCCCGGCGGCAGAAGCTCCGCGAGACCGGCCCGTCCGAAACGCTCCGGCAGGGCCGAAATCTGCGCCGCGACCGACCCGGGGCTTTCCCCGTAGCGGGCATAGGGCACGCATTCGCCCCGCCCCTCCAGCCCGGCCTGGGCGACCCGCGCGACCAGCACCTCGCTCGTCATGCGCGCCCCGCGCGAAATGGCGAATGCCTGCGCCAGCGGAAATTCCTCGCACCCGACCTCGATCCTCACCACCCGCTCCTTCTTCTGGCCGGAAATATCCTCGCCGAAGGCTCCCGCCCGCGCAAGCCGTCCCAAAGGCCGAAGCAAGGGCGCCGTCGTGGCCACGCGCCCTCGGGCGAGGTCGCAAGCATTGCAATGACGCCCCCCCCGCGGCATATATCGCCAAACCATGGAGCGGCTGATGACACATTATCTCGACTTTGAAAAACCCCTGGCCGAGATCGAGGGCAAGGCCGAGGAATTGCGCGCCCTTGCGCGGCGCAACGAGGGAATGAATGTCGAGGACGAGGCCGCCGCGCTCGATTCCAAGGCGGCGTCGATGCTCGACGAGCTCTACGACAACCTTTCGCCCTGGCAGAAATGCCAGGTCGCCCGGCACCCCGAACGGCCCCATTGCGGCGCTTATATCGACCGCCTTTTCGACGAATTCACGCCGCTCGCGGGCGACCGCAACTTTGCCGAGGATCTCGCGGTGATGGGCGGGCTTGCGCGGTTCCACGACCGCCCGGTCATGGTGATCGGCCAGGAAAAGGGCCATGACACCCGGTCGCGGATCGAACATAACTTCGGCATGGCCCGGCCCGAGGGTTACCGCAAGGCGATCCGCCTGATGCAGATGGCCGGGCGCTTCGGCCTTCCCGTCATCACCCTCGTGGACACGCCCGGCGCCTATCCCGGCAAGGGAGCCGAGGAACGCGGCCAGGCCGAGGCGATCGCACGCTCGATCGAGACCTGCCTGCAGATCCCGGTGCCGCTCGTCAGCGTGATCATCGGCGAGGGCGGCTCGGGCGGCGCGGTGGCGCTGGCGAGCGCGGACCGCGTGGCGATGCTTGAACATTCGGTCTATTCGGTGATCACGCCCGAGGGCTGCGCCTCGATCCTGTGGAAGGACGCCGAAAAGATGCGCGAGGCCGCCGCCGCCATGCGCCTGACCGCCCAGGATCTGAAAAAGCTCGGCGTGATCGACCGGATCATCCCGGAGCCGCGCGGCGCGGCCCATCGCGCCGGCACCGAGGCCATCGACGCCGTCGGCACGGTCATCGCCGAGATGCTCGGCGACCTCGCGGACCACAAGGGCACCGCGCTCATGAAACAGCGGCGCCGCAAATACCTCGACATGGGAGCCGCGACGCTCGCCGCCTGAGCCTCGCACCCCCGGCCCCACCTGCTCCGCCGGGCGGAAACCCGGCGCACGGATAATATCGCGACCCCGCGCCCTGCCCGCCTTGGCGACCCCGAGAAGGGGGTAAATTCAGCTTCTCCGAAAGGTGGAATATCTCGCCCGCATCGTTCCCAATATAATGGCGAACCACGCGGTCACCCGCCGCGGCGGACACGCCCGTCCAGAGGATGACATCGGGCAAATAGTCTTCATTGTCAGCTGGAAAGCTTCATGATCACGATCCCGCTCACAATGAGCGCGGCGGCGAGAAGGCGCGACAGGCTGGCAGCCTCTCCGAGCACAACGATGCCTACCGTAAAGGCCCCGACCGCGCCGATCCCCGTCCAGACGGTATAAGCAGTGCCTAGCGGCAAGGATCGCATTGCAGCGGAGAGAAGTGCGAAGCTGCCGATCATCGTAACGATCGTGACGACGCTGGGCGCAATCAACGAAAAGCCCTCGGACTTCTTCATATAGAACGCCCAGATGATCTCGAGGAGGCCAGCGAAACCCAAGTAAATCCAAGCCATGACCATTCCCTTCGTTCAGGTCAACCGGGTCGTCCCGGCCAATCTGCCCGCAGAGGGAGGTCGTCCTCGCGAAAATGACCATAGCAGTCCGCATTCTTCTGAACAAGCCGG
Source organism: Pontibaca methylaminivorans (assembly GCF_900156525.1). NCBI lineage: Bacteria > Pseudomonadati > Pseudomonadota > Alphaproteobacteria > Rhodobacterales > Roseobacteraceae > Pontibaca > Pontibaca methylaminivorans. The sequence continues at coordinate 34,739 of NZ_FTPS01000003.1, read as the reverse complement.
GCAGTGGACATGGGGCACAGGCGATGACGGCTCACACGACAAGACCGGCGGCGGAAACAGACCGGAGGAAGTTCACATCATGAACGCGGACCGGTTTCAGATGCCGGGCCGGGGAAACGACGGGCCTTGCAGCCTGGTGCTCATCCCTGTGTCCACGGCGCGGGCGTGGTTACATCCGGGCTAAAGGCCGCGTCCGGGCGGGCAGGATGAAGCCCCCTGCCCCCGGCCGGGCATCCGCTCGCGGCGGACCGGCGCCGCGGCTCAGGTCATGCTATTTGCCGCTCATGTGCCACAGGCCAGTATGGCGGCGCTCGAGAGCCCCGCGCCAACCGGGTTGCCGGCCAGTGCCTCTTTCAGCGCCTCGTCGCCAATGCATGAACATAGCTCCTCCTCGCTGAGGTTGCGGCTGTTTGGCACCCGCCCATAGGGCACCGCTTCCATGCATCGCCCGACCGCCTTCGCCCGAATCTTCTCCGGTACAACGCATTCCGTGATGTCCGTGCGCATGAATTCATCAAAGATATTCACCACGGAATTTTCCGGCTGCTTCGCATCGAAGGCCATGAACCCTTGCGCGATGCAGTTGCAATCAAGCCCGTCCAGATGCGAATTCGTGCTGCACAGCTGATAAGCCTCGGCTGCTCGTTCCGTCAGTGTGATCTCCTGGGCCTGTATCGTAGATGCCGCACAGAAAAAGAGGATGACGGTCGATACGACCCGGACTTTTGAGGCTTTGGTCGAGAAATTCGGAAATGCAGACATCGGGATATCCCCCACCCAACAGGCAACGCCGCCAGAATTTCAGGATGCGCTTCTGTCCGGCGCAATCAACTGATTCCGAAGCTGCAGGATGCCTGGTTCGGGCAAATCACCACCCCTCTGCGCGGGGCGGACTGTTTTCAGTCCGGCGAACGCGGAAGTGTTCCCTTTCGGAACATCGGCCACCGTCGCCGGTTTGCTTCCAAAAGGTGCTGACATGTCCAATCCACGACGGGACAATCCCGCCACGACCCCGGATCGCGAGAACAGTCAGGGCAAGCACGAGGGGACCGGCCACAAGCCACAGGAGTGGCCGGCATCGCGCGGCTGCGCCCGGCCGGACGCTGCGGACAGCGATGATCGGGCCCGGCCTGGCCATGGTGACGAGAAAGCAGAGCCCTGACAGCAAAGATCAGGCCGCTGTGCCGGTCCACGCTCGCCCGCCCGGAGCGTCTTGCGCCCCGAGAAGAAAACCGTGGACAGGACTCACAAGCGGGCGCATCAGATGTTTTGGCGCTTCCTGAATGCCCCCTTCACGTGTTTTCTGGCGGCCATCTGCACCTCCACAACGGTTTGACGATCGGAGCAACCCTTGGCGGGGCGCGCGGCGTGCCTATCTATCGCCGCATGACCACCCTCCGGCTCTACAAGCGACTCTGCGACATGCGCGACCGGGCCATTCGGCGCCCGGCCTACCGCGTCGTCTATTCACATGTGCTGACCGTGGCGCATATGGACGGACGCCTGATTGCCGACGATCACCCCTCGTGGGAGCGGCTGCAGACCGCAATCACGGCCGCGCGCGACGGCGATCACGACGCACTGGACACGATCGAGCGGGAGTTGTTGCGGCTGCTGGACAGCGCGAGGTGATCTGCGATCCGCATCCGCCGCGCATCTCCGTGTAAATCCGGTCGAGCGTCAGCTTGATCCCGGACAGAGCCACGTGCCGTGAAATCATGAAAAATGGAGCGATGGCGACCCCGGGAGGACTCGAACCCCCAACCTAGCGCTTAGAAGGCGCTTGCTCTATCCCGTTGAGCTACGGGGCCGCAGGCCGGTGCCGGACCGGTTCGCGGGCGGTCGGGTTCCGCCGGGCCGGGCCGACCGATGACCTACAGAGAATATCCCCGGCGGTAAAGGGATTTGCGCGCGCCGCGGCCGCGTGGAACATGACAGCGGCGCGCCGGCGGAACGGCGGTGGGAACGGCGGCGGAGGCCCTTCCCGGATCGGAGGTTGCATGCTGAACGTCATCACCCACGGAGAGCCGTCCGAGCGGGCGCCGCTCGTCATCGCCCACGGCCTGTTCGGATCGGCCCGCAACTGGGGTGTGATCGCCAGGCGCCTTTCCGACCGGCGGCAGGTTCTCGCGCTCGACATGCGCAATCACGGCGACAGCCCATGGCATAACGATCACAGCTATGCGGACATGGCCGCGGACATGGCCGAGGTGATCGCGCTGCGCTGTGCGGACCAGGGCGGGCGGGCCGATGTGCTTGGACATTCCATGGGCGGCAAGGCTGCCATGATGCTGGCGCTGACCCGCCCCGACCTGCTGCGGCGCCTGGTCGTCGCGGATATCGCCCCGGTCGCCTATGGCCACAGCCAGATCCACAATATCGAGGCGATGCGGGGTGTCGATCTTTCCCGGGTCGAACGGCGCACGGATGCGGCGGCACAGTTGGCCGAGGCCGGAATCGGGCGCCAGCTGCAGAGCTTCTTTACCCAGTCGCTCGACCTGCGGGAGCGGCGCTGGCGCTTCAATCTAGATGCGCTGGCCGCGGCGATGCCGCAGATACTGGGCTTTCCCGCACTCGATGCGCATTGGGACGGGCCGGCGCTGTTCATTGCCGGCGAGCATTCGGATTACATCCTGCCCGAGCACCGCCCCCTGATCCGCCGCCTGTTTCCCGGCGCCCGCATCGTCCGGCTGCACGAGGCCGGTCACTGGCTGCATGCGGATCAGCCGCGCGCCTTCGAAGCGGTGATCCGCAGCTTTCTGGACGCCTGACCGCGGCTCTTGCGCGCGCTCCCCGCAATGCGGGCAGCCCTGCGAGCGCCACAATCCGGGCGTGTTGCGCCATGATTTCCGCATGATCCGGCCCGCTTTTCCCGAATTCTTGCCAGATTGCGTTGCTATTCCTGATTCTGACGGCACCTGATCCGGATTCGGCACGATAACCGGTCACTGGGCGGAATCAGGCGCATGTCATCGTCGCGGATGGGCCGAGACTCGCCCAATTCCTGCGGATGAGGATGCAGGGATCCGCTGTGCGGAAAGACAGGGTTAATGTGATGGTCGTTGCCGATTTAACATTTTGTAAACACTCGGGCGCCATTCTGGCGCGGACGTCGCCTGCACGTCCAGGACAGCCCGGCTGCGGCGATGCCAATAGTGGGAGGAAAAATATAATGAGTCATCTTGTCGTCGCTGTTCTTGCCGGTTTCGCCGCCTGCATCCTCTCTGTCACGTTCGGTGCCGGGATGTGGCTGGCGCTTGCGTCCTATACGGCAGGGCTCTGGGTCGGCTTCGGCATCAGCGTCATGCTGTCCCTGCTTCGCGGCCCGCGAAAGATCGCGGTCGCGCGGCATCACAAGGCGATCGTGTAGCAAGGGGCCACTCACCGCTCCCTCGGGGCGGGCGACAAGACGACAGGCAACCGGCGCCGGTTCTTATCTCCGTTCTTGCACCGGGCTGCCGCGCAGCGGGTATCGCCAAGGTGGCAGAATCCGTGTTCATGCGTGGCGGCACAATCCGTTCGCGGCTGGCGGCCGCCGCAAGAACCGAATGCTTGCGCACCCGCCCATCACAGTGCGACCTGATTGATCATCTGATCTGTCACGGAATCGCCGTTCAGTCGCGGATACTGGCCGCAATGCGACCGGATCAAGCTAGGGACGGCAGTGCAACGCAGTCAGCGCAGCGGCGCGGCGAAGCCGGTGCAATGCAATCCTTGCCGGCAGGCGGTGCCACCACCGCTGTAACGCGGCCGACACAGCGCAATCCGGCGCCGCGTTAATCGGCGAAGGCAATCCCGGTGCCCCACAGCACTCCCACGCCAGCCCGACCGGCGAGCCCCGAACCAAGCTCCGCCGCAACCGGAGCGGCGGCGCTCTCCACCGGCAACCGGCGCAACAAGCTGCACGAATCAGTCCCCGCCCCGCCCTCGCGGAACCGAAGGGCCGGGTCGCGCGTTGCCTTATCGCTTTTCAACTGGAGGTTCGATCATGACCACACGTCTTTCACTGCCGGCCCTGTCCCTGCTCTGCGTGGCGCTGTTTGCCCTGGCTGCATGCGAAACCACCAAGGGCTTTGGCGAGGATGTCGAAACCCTCGGCTCGGGCATTTCGCAGGAAGCCGAAGAAGCGTCCTGACGTGACCATCGGCCGTCCGGGGGCCGGATCATCCGGCCCCGCGGATGGCAACGCGCGGCCTCTCGCCCATGGCATCCCGCCTGGGCAGGGGCGCGGTGCAAACGGCTTGCCTCCGGGTGCGATACGGTCTTACTGATCCTGTCCGTTTACCAAGGAGACAAGTCGAATGCGCGTTTTACTTGCAGTAACCGCCCTGCTGGCGCTCACCGCCTGCGAAACAACCAAGGGGGCGGGCCGCGACCTGCAGAAAGCGGGAAGTGCCCTGACCGGAACGGCGCAGGATGCGCAGCAATCCATGCACAGCCCCGGTCAGCCGGCCGCCTCGACCGCGCAGCGCCAGCCGCCCCAAAGCGACGTGATCACTCCGCCGCAGTTCGCCGACATTTGATGGGAGCGCGCGCCCGCCGGGCCGCGCCTCCCGACCGGACGGAAAACGCGCCGGGCCTGCCGACGGCGGGCCCGAAGGCGGACGGCAGCAGAAACCTGACGCGAGGCCGCATTTTCCGGCCTATTCGTCCATCTTCAGCGCCGAGATGAACGCTTCCTGCGGAATTTCGACGCGCCCGAACTGGCGCATCTTCTTCTTGCCCTTCTTCTGCTTCTCCAGAAGCTTCTTCTTGCGCGACACGTCGCCGCCGTAACATTTCGCGGTCACGTCCTTGCGCAGCGCCGACAGCGTTTCGCGGGCCACCACCTTGCCGCCGATCGCCGCCTGGATCGGGATCTTGAACATGTGGCGGGGGATCAGTTCCTTCAGCTTCTCGACCATGGCCCGGCCGCGCATTTCCGCGCGATCGCGATGCACCAGCATGGACAGCGCATCCACCGGCTCTTCGTTCACCAGCACCGACATCTTGACCAGGTTGTCGGCGCGATATTCGGTCAGCTGGTAATCAAAGCTCGCATAGCCCTTGGTGACCGATTTCAGCCGGTCGTAGAAATCGAAGACCACCTCGTTCAGGGGCAGGTCATAGACCACCATCGCCCGGGGCCCGGCATAGGTCAGGTCGAGCTGAATCCCCCGCCGGTCCTGGCAGAGCTTCAGCACATCGCCAAGATATTCATCCGGGACCAGTATGGTCGCACGGATCCGCGGCTCTTCCACGTGATCGACATAGGTCAGATCCGGCATGTCGGCGGGATTGTGCAGCTCGATCACCTCTCCGTCCTTCATGAAGACGTGGTACACGACGCTCGGCGCCGTGGTGATCAGCTCGATGTCGTATTCCCGCTCGATCCGGTCCCGGATCACCTCGAGATGCAGCAGCCCGAGGAATCCGCAGCGGAACCCGAAGCCGAGCGCCGCGCTGGTCTCCATCTCGGAACTGAACGAGGCATCGTTCAGCGCCAGTTTCTCGATCGCCTCGCGCAGATCCTCGAACTCGGCCGAATCGACCGGGAAGAGGCCGCAGAACACCACAGGCTGGCTGGGCTTGAACCCGGGCAGCGGCGTGTCGCAGCCGCGCTTCTCATGGGTGATGGTATCGCCGACGCGGGTGTCGCGGACCTGCTTGATGCTGGCGGTCAGGAACCCGATCTCGCCCGGGCCGAGCGCATCGACCACGGCCATCATGGGGCGGAAAACGCCGATCCGGTCCACCTGGTGCACCGATCCGTTCTGCATCATGCGCACCCGGTCGCCCTTGCGCAGGACGCCGTCCATGATCCGCACCAGGACCACGACGCCGAGATAGGCATCATACCAGGAATCGACCAGCATCGCCCGAAGCGGCGCGGCCGCGTCGCCCCGCGGCGCCGGCAGGCGGTGAACGATCGCCTCAAGCGTCTCGTGGATGCCCTCCCCGGTCTTGGCGCTCACCCGGATCGCGTCATGGGCGTCGATGCCGATCACGTCCTCGATCTGCCCGGCCACCTTGTCGCAATCGCTCGCCGGCAGGTCGATCTTGTTCAGCACCGGCACGATCTCGTGATCCGCGTCGATCGCCTGATAGACATTGGCGAGGGTCTGCGCCTCCACCCCCTGGGTGCTGTCCACCACCAGCAGCGAGCCCTCGACGGCGCGCATGGAGCGCGAGACCTCATAGGCAAAGTCCACATGGCCCGGCGTGTCGATCAGGTTCAGCACGTAGGTCTCGCCATCGTCGGCGCGATAGTCGATCCGCACGGTGTTGGCCTTGATCGTGATGCCGCGCTCGCGCTCGATGTCCATGGCATCGAGCATCTGCTCCTTCATCTCGCGGTCCTGCACCGTCCCGGTCGCCTGGATCAGCCGGTCGGCAAGGGTCGATTTCCCGTGGTCGATATGGGCCACGATCGAAAAGTTCCGGATATGTGCAAGATCTGTCATGACATCGGGATATGTCCGCAACCGCGGCAACGGTCAAGCGCCCCCTGCATGGTGCGCAGCAGCGCAGCAAGCGGTTTGCATCGGCCCCGCTTCGCGGCATGATCGGCCCAAAACGACAGCGTTCGAATCGGACCCTTCATCGAGGCAGACCATGAAAAGATTCCTCTCCGGCACCCTGGTCTTCGGTGCCCTCATCCTGGCAGAGCCCGTCCTTGCCGGCCCGATCGACCGGGCCTGCCGCCAATCGGCCCGGGCCGCGGCCACTTCCCAGCTCTGCGGTTGTCTGCAATCCCTCGCCGACACCACGCTGAAGCGCTCGGACCACCGCCGCGTCGCCCGGTTCTTCAACAAGCCCGACAAGGCACAGAAACTGCGCCAGTCGAACCGGCGACGCGACGCGGAGCTCTGGCAGCGCTACCGCGGCTATGCGAACCTCGCGGAACAGGTCTGCCGCCCCGCCTGATCCACACATAGCCGGCGGGAGCAGGGGAAACGGAGAAATGCCGCCGCCTCCGCGGTGCCGGACCATTCCCTCCCCGCCGCGATCCTCTTCGATCGCCCGGCCGCCCGCGATCCGCGGCCGCACCAATGGGCGACCTGACCGGCAGTTCCAGAGAGCGTCAGGGGCGCCCCACCCCGTCCGCAAGCGGCGTGCCCAGCCCCAGCCCGCTCACCGGCCTCCCCTTCAGATGCGCACCGCCTCGAAGCAAGGCCCGCAACGACAAAAGCCCCGCGTCGCCGCGGGGCTTCGAAGTCCAGGCCCGTGCTCCGGCTCAGGCCGGGGCGGCGGCGCGGGCGATTTCCTTCTTGACCCGGAGCGCCCTCGGCGAAAGCTCCTCGTCACGCGCCTTGGCCAGGAACTTGTCGAGCCCGCCGCGATGATCGACGCTGCGCAGCGCCGCCGCGCTGATCCGCAGCCGGACCCCGCGCCCGAGCGTTTCCGACTGCAACGTGACATCGGTCAGGTTCGGCAGGAAACGACGCCTCGTCTTGTTGTTGGCATGGCTGACATTGTTGCCGGTCATCGGCCCTTTTCCGGTCAGTTCGCAACGGCGCGACATGTGATCACCCTTCTTCTTCGATCTCGGTCTGCTGGCTCCGGCCGCGTCCATCCCGCCGGACGAAAATGGCGCGGACCGCACCGGCGCGCCATGAACTTTCCGCCGGGGCTTACGCCCGAACATTGCCCGCGTCAAGTCGCCCGGCCCGCTTTCCGCCACTCCATGCCGTCTTCTGGCGGGAAATATCCCGGGGGAATCGCCGTCAGGCGATGGGGGCAGCGCCCCCCTCGCAGGGCCGGACGTCACCAAGCACCTCGAGCATGGTCTGCGCCCCCGCCCCGGGCGAAATCTCGCCGCGCGCCACCTGCTCGGACAGCATCATCATGTGCTCGCGGGCGCGCGGCTCCTCGAGCCGCGCCAGCAACGCGTTGCGCACATCCTGCGCGAACCAGTATCGTGCCTGCGCGGCGCGGCGGGCCTCCCAGTGTCCATGCTCGCGGCGCCATTCGGCCAGTTCCTGCATCCGCGTCCAGGCCTTTTCAAGCCCGCTGTTCTCGAGCGCCGACACCATGATCGCGGCCGGGAAACCCTCGGGATCCTGCGGCCGCTTGCGCAGCAGGCGAAGCGCACCGGCGTAATCGCTGCGCGTGCGCGCGGCCGCGGCCTTCAGGTCGCCATCCGCCTTGTTCACAAGGATCAGGTCGGCCATCTCCATGATCCCCCGCTTCACCCCCTGCAACTCGTCCCCGCCCGCGGGCGCGATCAGCAACAGGAACAGATCGGCGATTTCCGCCACCACGGTTTCGGACTGTCCGACCCCCACGGTCTCGATCAGCACCACATCGAACCCCGCCGCCTCGCAAAGCGCCACCGCCTCGCGGCTGCGCCGTGCGATGCCGCCCAGGTGGCTCTGGCTCGGCGAGGGGCGGATAAAGGCCAGCGGCTCGCGCGAAAGCCGCTCCATCCGCGTCTTGTCGCCAAGGATCGACCCGCCGGTGCGCGCCGAGCTCGGATCGACCGCAAGCACAGCCACCCGCAGCCTCTCCCCGGTGAGCATGAGCCCGAAGGATTCGATAAAGGTCGATTTCCCCACCCCCGGCGTGCCGGACAGGCCGATTCGCAGCGAGTGCCGCCCCGAATCGTTGAGCCGCTCCAGAAGCGCGGTGGCAGCGGCACGGTGATCGCGCCGCCCGCTCTCGACCAGCGTGATCGCCCGCGCCAGCGCACGCCGCTCGCCCTTCAGTATCCGTTCCGCCAGGTCCGAAATGTCCATGCCGCTCCGCATCCTCCTGCCCGCTCTGCGCGGCGCAGATTGGCGCAGGCCCATGGGCAATGTCCAGACCGGCCGCTGGACGCGGGGGCCGGCCTTGGCGATAAGGCAACGATGACTGCTCCATCCGCCCCGCCCGCCCCCCTGCCCATCGAGCCGGCCCTGCCCGGGCTGGTCGCGGCCCTGCGCCGCACGCGCCGCGCGGTGCTCGAGGCGCCCCCCGGCGCCGGCAAGACCACCCGGGTTCCCCTGGCGCTGCTCGATTCGGGGCTCATCCCCCAAGGGCAGCGTATCATCATGCTTGAACCGCGCCGCCTTGCCGCCCGCGCCGCCGCCGAGCGCATGGCCGAGACCCTGGGCGAGATCGCGGGCGGGCGCGTCGGCTATCGCATGCGCGGCGCGGTGCGGGTGTCGCGGGACACACGGATCGAGGTCGTGACCGAGGGCGTCCTGACCCGCATGCTGCAGGCGCAGCCCGACCTTCCCGGCGTCGCCTGCGTGATCTTCGACGAATTCCATGAACGGTCCCTGAACGCCGACCTCGGGCTTGCGCTCTGCCTCGAGGTCGCCGGGGCGCTGCGCGAGGATCTGCACCTCCTTGCCATGTCGGCCACGCTCGACGCCGGGCCGGTCGCGGAATTGATGCAGGCGCCGCTCGTCACCGCGCGGGGACAGAGCTTTGCGGTCAGCACCCATTGGCTCGATACGCCGCTTGCGGGCGATGCGCGCCGGCTCGATGCGCTGGCCGACCTCGTGCTCCGGGCCGAGCGCGAAAGCCGCGCCATGGGCGGCGGGCTGCTCGTCTTCCTGCCGGGCGAGCGCGAAATCCGCCGCACGACGGCCCTGCTCGCGCCACGCCTCCCTGCCGGCTGTTCCCTGCATCCGCTCTATGGGGCCCTGCCCTTTGCGCAGCAGCGGGCCGCCATTGCCCCGGCACGGACAGGGCGCAAGATCGTGCTTGCGACCTCGATCGCCGAAACCTCGCTGACCCTTCCCGATATCCGCGTCGTCGTCGATGCGGGGCTTGCGCGGCGCGCCCGCTTCGATCCCGGATCGGGCATGTCGCGCCTTGTGACCGAACCGGCGAGCCGCGCCGAAATCGCCCAGCGCCGGGGCCGCGCCGGGCGCGTGGCCGAGGGGCGCTGCTACCGGCTCTGGTCGCGGGGACAGGAAGGGGCGCTGCCCGGGTTCCCGCCGCCTGAAATCGCGGTGGCGGATCTTGCTCCGCTCGCGCTCGACCTCGCGGAATGGGGCGCGGATGCGGCCGACCTTTCCTTTCTGACGCCGCCGCCCGACACAGCACTTGCAGGCGCACGCCGGATCCTCGCACAACTGGGCGCGCTGGACGGGGCGCGCATCACCGATCACGGGCGCGTGCTTTCGGCAATGCCGCTGCATCCGCGCCTTGCGCATATGCTGATGACGGCGGGGCGTGATGCGGCGATGTTTGCTGCCCTTCTTGCCGCGCGCGATCCCCTGCGCGGCGCGCCCGCAGATCTTGCGCTGCGTCTTGCGGCCCTGAACGGACGGCACGGAGCCACCCGCCAGCCGTTCGACGCGGACGGCGCCGCGCTCGACCGGATCCGCGCCGAAGCGGCGCGGCTGCGCAAATCCGCGCCCGTCTCGGAGCGGCCGCTTTCCATCGGTGCCATGGCGGCGCTGGCCTACCCCGACCGCATCGCCCGCCGCCGCCCCGGAGAGGCGCCGCGCTATCTGCTGTCGGGCGGCAAGGGGGCAAGGCTTGCGCCCGATGATCCGCTGGCCGGAGCGCCCTGGCTCGTCGCGACCGATCTTGACGGCGATCCGAGCGAGGCGCGCATCCGAACCGCCGCCCCGATCACCGAAAGCGAGATCCGCGAAATCCTCGCGCCGCGGATCGCCTGGACTGACCGCTGCGAATGGTCGGGTCGCGAGGGGCGCGTGATCGCCCGCCGGCAGGAGCGCCTCGACGCGCTCGTGCTGGGAGAGCGGCCCTGGCGCGATGCGCCCGAAGAGGCGCTCAGGGGGGCCATGCTGGAAGGCGTGCGCGACCTCGGCCTGCCGATGAGCGATGCGGCGGCACGGCTTGCCGCACGGGTCGAGCTGCTGCGCGCAAAAGGCGCCGGTCTGCCCGATTTCTCGCAGGCGGGGCTGACGGAGTCGCTCGACATCTGGCTGCGGCCCTTTCTCGGCGGGGTCCGCAGCGCCGCCGACTGGAAACAGTTCGACATCCTGCCGGCGCTGCGGGCGCGGCTCGACCATGAACAGCAACGCCTGCTCGACCGGCTGGCCCCGGCCCATTTCACGACCCCGCTCGGGCGGCGGGTGCCGATCGACTATACCCCCGAGGGGCCGCAGATCGCGCTGCGGCTGCAGGAACTGTTCGGTGTCACGCAGCACCCCGAGGCCGCCGGGATGGCCCTGCGCATCGCGCTGCTGTCGCCCGCCGGGCGGGAGGTGCAGGTCACCCGCGACCTGCCGGGATTCTGGGCCGGATCGTACCGGGATGTGCGCAAGGACATGCGCGCGCGCTACCCCAGGCACCCCTGGCCCGAGGATCCGGCGCAGGCCGCGCCGACCACCCGCGCAAAACCACGCCGCTGACGGGTCAGCGCTCGCCCCAGTCGCCGTGATGGCTGCCCGGGCTGTCAATGCGGGCGAACCCATGCGCGCCGAAGAAATCGCGCTGCGCCTGGATGAGGTTGGCGCTGCCGCGGGCGCGGCGGATGCTGTCATACCAGCCGAGCGCCGCGGCCAGCGCCGGCACCGGCAGCCCGGCCCCGACGGCCCCCGCGACCACGCGCCTGAGCGGCGCCACATTCGCCGCAAGCAGCGCCGGCAGGGGATGGGCCAACGGCAGCGGGCCCGCCTGCCCGAGGGCCCCGATCAGCGGATGCAGGAGGTCGGAGCGGATGATGCAGCCCGCACGCCAGATCCGGGCAATGCCGGCAAGGTCGAGCTCCCATGAAAATTCGCCCGATGCGGCGGCAAGCTCCTCGAACCCCTGGACGAGCGTGACGAGGCGCCCCGCGATCAATGCCTGCTCGAGCGCCCCGGCCGGAAGCGGATCGAACGATCCGGCACCCGGAGAGAGCCGCTCTTCGGCGCATTGGCGCAATCCGGCCTGGGCCGACCAGACCCGCGCGTCCACCGCCGCCCCGATCACCCCCGCCGCCTGCCCGAGCTTCAGCGCCTCGATCACGGTCCAGCGTCCGGTGCCCTTCTGCCCGGCGCGGTCGCAGATCGCGTCGACAAGCGGCCGTCCGGTGGCCGGATCCCGCGCCACGAGGGTTTTCGCCGTCACTTCGGTCAGGAAACCGTGCAGCGGCCCCCTGTCCCAATCGGCGAAAAGCGCCCCGATCCGCGGCGCCTCCCACCCCGCGCCGTCGCGCAGCAGCCCGTAAATCTCGGCAATCATCTGCATGTCGGCATATTCGATGCCGTTATGCACCGTCTTGACGAAATGACCCGCCCCGTCCGGCCCCACCCGGGCAACGCAGGGGGTGCCCTCGTAGCGCGCGGCGATGCGGGTCAGGATCGGCTCCAGCGCGGTCCAGGCGGATTTGCTGCCCCCGACCATGATGGAAGGCCCGTGGCGCGCGCCCGCCTCGCCGCCCGAGACGCCCATGCCGGTGAAATGCAGTCCCGTCGGCGCCAGTTCGCGGGTGCGGCGGCGGGTGTCGTTGAAATCGGCATTGCCGGCGTCGATGACGATATCCCCGGGGGCGAGCAGCGGAACGATCTCGGCCAGCATGGCATCCATCGGCGCGCCCGAGGGAATCATGAACAGAACGATTCGCGGCGACGCGAGCGCGGCGACGAACTCCGCGAGCGTATCGGCCGGCACCATCTGCCCGGCCAGCGCGCCGGCACGGTCGAGAAACGGCGCGATCCAGTCGCTGTCACGATTGGTGATCGCGACCCGGATACCCTGTTCCGCAAGGTTCAGCGCCAGCGCACTGCCCATGGTGCCGAGGCCGTAAATGCCGATCTGCGCCGGTTCCTGCGCCTGTGACATCTGTTCGCCTCCTGCTTGCACGTTCCATGACCGGCGCAAACGCGGCCCCGTGGCTGCGCAATGTTTGGCATGGAGTAAATCTTGCCATATCATAAGGGCAACCAAGAAAAACAAACACAGGCGGCACGATCATGAGCACAGTTCTGAAAAAAGCCTGGACCAGACTGGTCCTGCCGATGGTCCAGCGCCCCAAGCGGGTGCAGGTGGCGGCGCTCTGCTATCGCGAGGACGAGAGCGGGGCGAAAAAGGTGCTGCTGATCACCAGCCGGGGCAGCGGGCGCTGGATCCTGCCCAAGGGCTGGCCGATCGACGGGCTGGATGGTGCCGAAACCGCCCTGCGCGAAGCCTGGGAAGAGGCCGGAGTGAAAGAGGCGGTGATCGAGCCCGAGCCGATCGGCTGCTATGAATTCACCAAGGGCATGGATACGGGCGGCCGCGCGCCGGTCGAGACCTATGTCCATCTTGCGCGCGTCACCTCGCTGGTCGACGACTATCCCGAAGCGTCGGAGCGAAAACGCAAATGGGTCTCGCCCGGGGAGGCCGCGACCATGGTGCGCGAACCGGAACTGCGCGCGATCCTGCGCGGCCTGGCCTGACACCATGCGGCCGCACCCCGCACCGGATCGGGCAGTGGCCCCGGTATCGGGCCTGGTCCGCTGCCGCGTTGCACTGGCCGGCCCGAGCGATTAGACGGCTCGACGAGGCTGCAACAGATTCGCGACGCGAGGGCGCAAGCAGATGTCGGAGAGGCCGGCAGGCACACGATGGAAGACGCTCGACAGCGATCTGAACCGGATCAGCATCGTCGAATATGCAAGCGCCCAGATCTCGCGCCCGCTGGTGGCGCCCGGGATCGGCCTGGCCTTCATCGCCGTTGCGTCGCTGCTGGCGGCGGTGTTCTTCGGCCATGCGCCGGTCAATTTCGTCGTGGTCGCGGCGGCCGGCTTCGGCGCCTACATGGCGCTCAACATCGGGGCGAACGACGTCGCGAACAACATGGGGCCGGCGGTCGGGGCGAATGCGCTGTCGATGACCGCGGCGCTGGTGATCGCCGCCGTGTTCGAAAGCGCCGGCGCCCTGCTGGCCGGGGGTGATGTGGTGACGACGATCTCGCAGGGGATCGTCGCGCCCTCCGCCATGCGCAGCCAGGACGTGTTCATCTGGGCGATGATGGCGGCGCTGATTTCCTCGGCGCTCTGGGTGAACCTCGCGACATGGATCGGCGCGCCGGTCTCGACCACCCATGCGGTGGTCGGGGGCGTCGTCGGCGCCGGGGCGGCGGCGGCCGGGATCGCGGCGGTGAACTGGGCCATGATCGGCACCATCGCCGCAAGCTGGGTGATCTCGCCGGTGCTCGGGGGCGGTATCGCCGCCGCGCTTCTGGCCTTCATCAATGCCCGCATCATCTACCGCGAGGACAAGGTCGCGGCGGCGCGGGTCTGGGTGCCGGTGCTGGTCGGGGTGATGGCCGGCACCTTCGCCACCTACATGCTGCTGAAGGGGCTCTCGCGGCTCGTGACCACCGGCCCGGGCCTCGCGGCAGGGGTCGGGATCGGCTTTGGCATCGTCATCTGGCTGCTGACCATCCCGCTGATCCGCCGGCGCTCGCAGGGGCTCGAGAACCGCGAAAGCGCGCTGCGGGGGCTGTTCGGGCTGCCGCTGGTGATTTCTGCGGCGCTGCTGAGCTTTGCCCATGGCGCCAATGACGTGGCCAATGCGGTCGGACCGCTCGCGGCGATCGTGCATGCGGTCGGTTCGGGCGGGCACGGCGAGGGGATGGTGCTGATTCCCAACTGGGTGATGGTGATCGGCGCCTTCGGCATTTCCTTTGGCCTGTTCCTGTTCGGGCCGCGGCTGATCAACATGGTCGGCAATGAGATCACCAAGCTGAACCCGATCCGCGCCTTCTGCGTTGCGCTTTCGGCCGCCTTCACGGTGATCGTGGCAAGCTGGCTCGGCCTGCCGGTGAGTTCGACCCATATCGCAATCGGCGGCGTGTTCGGCGTCGGTTTCTTCCGGGAATGGCTGATGGAGCGGCGCCTGCGGCACATGGGCCACGGCCCGCCCAAGCCGATCACCATCGCGCGCGAGGAACGCGCCCGGCGCCGCCTGGTGCGGCGCTCGCATTTCATGACCATCCTCGCCGCCTGGGTGATCACGGTGCCGGCGGCGGCGCTGATTTCGGCAGCGATCTTCCTCGGGCTGCGGACCGTGCTCGGCTAGGACGTTCTCCGGCGATGTTTCCGGGCAAGCGTTATCGGACCGGCGAGCGGGGGCGCTGCCCCCTCTTGGCCTGCGGCCAATTCACCCCCGGGATATT
Organism: Pontibaca methylaminivorans; assembly: GCF_900156525.1. NCBI lineage: Bacteria > Pseudomonadati > Pseudomonadota > Alphaproteobacteria > Rhodobacterales > Roseobacteraceae > Pontibaca > Pontibaca methylaminivorans. The sequence continues at coordinate 19,708 of NZ_FTPS01000003.1, read as the reverse complement.
TCTGCCAGAAGAAGGCCCGGCGGGCCGAGGGGTGCGGCGCCGGTTCAGACGCCGAGGCACCAGCGCATGATCGCCTTCTGCGCATGGAGGCGGTTTTCGGCCTCGTCGAACACGAGCGACTGCGGCCCGTCCATGACGTCGGATGTCACCTCTTCGCCGCGATGCGCGGGCAGACAGTGCATGAACACGGCATCCTTTCCGGCCGCGGCCATCAGGCGTTCGTTCACCTGGTAGGGGCGCAGCATGTTGTGACGCCGCTCGCGCGAGGATTGCGCGTCATGCATCGACACCCAGGTGTCGGTCACGATCACGTCGGCGCCGTCAACCGCGCGCATCGCGTCGCGCTCGATCTCGACCCGGCTGCCGGCGCCGCGGGCGAAGGCGATGAATTCCGCCTCGGGGTCGAGCTGGGGCGGGCCGGTAAAGGTCAGGTCGAAGCCGAACTGCCCCGCCGCATGCAGGAACGAGGCGCAGACGTTGTTGCCGTCGCCGCTCCAGACCACCTTTCGGCCCCGGATCGGGCCGCGGTGTTCTTCATAGGTCAGCACGTCGGCCATGATCTGGCAGGGATGGGTGCGGTCGGTCAGCCCGTTGATCACCGGCACATCGGCATGTTCGGCCATCTCGTGCAGCACGGATTCGTCGAAGGTGCGGATCATGATGAGATCGACATAGCGCGACAGCACCCGGGCGGTATCGGCGATGGTCTCGCCATGGCCGAGCTGCATGTCGCTGCCCGAAAGCACCATGGTCTCGGCCCCCATCTGGCGCGCGCCCACGTCGAAGCTCACCCGCGTGCGGGTCGAGGGCTTTTCGAAGATGAGCGCAACCATCCGCCCGTCGAGCGGCAGCGCGTCGTCCCTGCTGCCGCGCGGGCGGCCCTGCCGCGCGGCCTTCATCCCGGCGCCCTGGGCGATGATGCGGCGCAGATCGTCCGGGTCGGTCGTGTGAATGTCGAGGAAATGGTTCATGGGCCGTCCGCCTTCCTGTCGCCGTCCTGTTGCCGATGCCGGGGCCATTGGTCGCTGCCGGCCCGGCCCTCGCCTGTTACTGGTCCGCCAGAGACTGGGCGGCGCGCCCGAGCCGGTCAAGAGCGGTCGAGATGTCCGCCTCGGAAATGTTCAGCGGCGGCAGCAGGCGCAGCACATTGTCCGCCGCCGGCACGGTCAGCAGCCCCTCGTCATAGCCGGCGGCGACGATATCGGTATTCGGCCGGCGGCACTTGAGCCCGAGCATGAGCCCCACGCCGCGCACCTCCTCGAAGCTGTCGGGCCGGGTCGCGACCAGCGACTCGAGCCCCTGCCGCAGCAGTCCGGCCTTGCGGCTCACCGCATCGAGGAATTCGGGCGTGGCAACGATGTCCATCACGGCGGAGCCGACCGCGCAGGCCAGCGGATTGCCGCCATAGGTGGATCCGTGGGTGCCGACGGTCATGCCGCTCGCGGCGCGCTCGGTTGCCAGCACCGCGCCGAGCGGGAACCCCCCGCCGATCCCCTTGGCCACCATCATGATGTCGGGGGTGATCCCGGCCCATTCATGGGCAAAGAGCCGCCCGGTGCGGCCCATGCCGCATTGCACCTCGTCCAGGATCAGCAGGATGCCGTGTTCGTCGCACAGCGCGCGCAGCCCCTGCAGGCAGCGGTCGGGCATCACGCGGATGCCGCCCTCGCCCTGCACCGGCTCGACCAGGATGGCGCCGGTGCGCCCGGTGATCGCTTCGCGCAGCGCGCCGACATCGGCCCAGGGGAGCTGGACGAAACCGGGCAGCAGCGGCTCGAACCCCCTGGTCATGCGCTCCGACCCGGCCGCCGCGATCCCGGCCGAGGACCGCCCGTGAAACGCCCCTTCGAAGGTCAGGATCTCGCTGCGTTCGGGCCGGCCCTGATCGTGCCAGTACTTGCGCGCCATCTTGACGGCAAGCTCGCAGGCCTCGGTGCCCGAATTGGTAAAGAACACCGTATCGGCAAAGGTGTGCTCGACCAGCTTTTCGGCAAGCGCCTCCTGCTGCGGAATGCGATAGAGGTTCGACACGTGCCAGAGTGCCCCGGCCTGTTGCGACAGCGCACTGACCAGCGCCGGATGCGCATGGCCGAGCACGTTCACCGCGATGCCGCCCCCCATGTCGAGAAAGCAGCGCCCGTCCGCCTCGACCAGCCAGCTTCCCTCGCCGCGGACGAAGCTCAGCGGCGCACGGGCATAGGTCGGCAGAACGGCGGGAATCATGGCATTTTCCTTCGCATGGGAACGGTCCTGTCCTGCTGATTGCATCCGCGCCGGAGCAAGGTCAACGGGATTGCGCGCTCATGCCTTGAGCCGATAGCCCGTCCGCAGCATGGCCCAGCCCAGCAGCGACACCAGGAACGTGGCGCCGATACAGACCGCAAGGCCCAGCAGCGGCGGCGCGTCCGACACCCCGATCAGCCCGAAGCGGAGCCCGTCGATCAGGTAGAAGATCGGGTTCACCTTGGTCAGCATGTTCAGGACCGGCGGCAGCGCCTCGACCGAATAGAACGTGCCCGACAGGAAGGCGAGCGGCGTGACGATGAAATTGGTGATCGCCGCCATCTGGTCGAATTTCTCGGCAAAGACACCCGCCGCGATGCCGAGCGCACCCATGAAGGACGAGCCCAGGATGACGAAGACCAGCGCGGTCAGCGGATGCTGCGGCGTGATACCGAGCGCGATCCAGATGCCGATCGCGATCGCGACGGCGACCATGAGCCCCCGCGCCACGCCGCCGATCAGGTAGCCGAGCACCAGTTCCGAGGCCGACAGCGGCGGCATGAGCGTATCGACGATATTGCCCTGCACCTTGGCGACGAGGATCGAGGAGGAAGTATTCGCGAACGCGTTCTGGATCACGGTCATCATCAGGATGCCGGGGGCGATGAAGGTCAGGAAATCGACCCCCATCACATCGCCGCGCCGCGGTCCGACCGCGATATTGAAGATCAGCAGGAACAGCGCCGCGGTCGCGAGCGGGGCAAGGATCGTCTGGCTCCAGACCACCAGAAAGCGGCGGATCTCGCGTTCCGTGAGCGTATAGAGCCCCATCCAGTTGACATGCCCGAACCGGCGGATGCCGGGCTGCACCACGTCTTTCGCTCCGCCGCCGCCTGCGCGCCCAGTCATGCCGCCTTTCATGCCACCGCCACCTTCTGACAACCTCATCGCGCGATCCCGGCGCAATCTCTGCGCAAACGCGTCGCCGCGCCTTGTAACTCGACACGCGGTGATTAAAATAGGCCCATGCTTGAAATTTCACGAGCGGCTGCCCGGTTCGCTCGCTTTTCACCCGGAAAGGCACTGCATGTCATGGACCGATGAGCGTGTTGAACTGCTCAAGAAATTGTGGGGCGAAGGCCATTCGGCAAGCCAGATCGCCAAGGAACTTGGCGGGGTGACGCGCAATGCGGTGATCGGCAAGGTGCATCGCCTTGGCCTGTCCAACCGCACGGCCGGCACCGCTCCCAAGCCCGAGCCGGCCCCCGAGCCCCGGCCCGAACCGGTCGCCGCGCCGCGGGCCGAACCGGCCGCGAGGGCGGCGGCGCCGAAAGCACCGCCGAAGGCCGAACCCGCCAATGTCGCGGAAGAAGCCGCCCCCGCCACTGAGCCCCGGGTGGTGCCGCATGTGCGCAAGCCGATCATCCCCGCCGGCCAGCCGCTGCCGCCGCAGCCTTCGGCGAACGAGATCAGCCCCGAGGCGCTCGCCAAGATGAGCGAGGTCGAGAAGAAGGCGCGCAGGCTTGGCCTGATGGATCTGACCGAACGCACCTGCAAATGGCCGGTGGGCGACCCGGCCACCGATGATTTCTGGTTCTGCGGCCTGCCGGCCCAGCCCGGCAAACCCTATTGCGAAGCGCATGTGGCGGTGGCCTTCCAGCCGATGAACGCCAGGCGCAACCGCCGCCGCTGACACTCAAGGACACGGGCCAAGAACACACAGCGGACAGGTGCCCGCCCTGTCCCTTCAGGCGGCGCGTGCGGCCACGCCGAAGGCGTGACCCGGGCGGCGGTTCAGGCCGCCGCGCTCGGCCGCTGGCGGATATGGCGCTGCCAGCTCAGCGTTGCCCGGTTGCCGGCCGGAACCGGGCGGCGGATCACGCGGGCGAAGTCCAGGATCACGAAACAGGTGATGTCGGCCAGGGTGAAGTGGTCGGTGGCGACGAAGGGGCTTTGCTGCAGGCGGTCTTCGATCATGGCATGGAAATCCGCGACCTGCTCCTGCGCGCGTTCGGCAAGCGCGGCGATCTGGGGATAGTCGCGCGCCCCCGTCACCGCCCGGTCCTGCATGGCCGGGTGGCTGTTGCGGAAGGCATCGAACACCGGCCGCCCGCCCTGCCCCTCGACCACCGCGTTCCAGTTCAGCACCGCCGCGCGTTCCTCGATGCCGCGCCCCATGAGCGCGGGCTCGGGATGGAGCGCCTCGAGGTAATCCGCGATCGCGACGGTTTCGGTCAGCGCCTGTCCGGCCTCGGTCACGAGCACCGGAAGCGTCGCGCGCGGATTGATCCGCAGAAACCCGGGCGCGAGATGTTCGCCCGCCGCGATGCTGATCTCGCGCGTCTCGATCCCGAGCCCCTTTTCCGCGATCACCATCCGCACCCGACGCGGGTTCGGGGCGGTCGGACAGTCGAAGAACACCATCGGCATCATGCGCTCCTTTGTGGTCGGGCCGCCCGAAACCGGTCACGGAGCGGCCATGCTCGGGCAGGTCGCGGACGAAGTCCAGCCCCCGCGCGTGCCGCACCCCCTACCGTTCGGGCGGAGCGGTGGCTATATGCAGCGGGACTCCCAAAGGCTTCCGAGGTGCCCCATGTCGTCTGCCCGTGAAATCAAGATTGCCCCCTCCATCCTGTCCGGCGATTTCGCCGCGCTCGGCGCCGAATGCGAGGCGGTCGAAAGCCAGGGCGCCGACTGGGTGCATGTGGACGTGATGGACGGGCATTTCGTGCCGAACCTGACCTTCGGCCCGGCCATGTGCAAGGCGCTGCGGCCGCATATCCGGGGCGTGATGGATGTGCATCTGATGATCGCGCCGGTCGATCCCTATATCGAGGCCTTCGCCGCCGCCGGCGCCGACCGCATCACCGCCCATGTCGAGGCCGGCCCCCATATCCACCGCACCCTGCAGGCGATCCGCGCCAGCGGCACGGCGGCGGGCGTTGCGCTCAATCCCGGCACGCCGCTGAGCGCGGTCGAGCCGCTGCTCGACATGGTCGACCTGGTCTGCGTGATGAGCGTGAACCCGGGCTTCGGCGGGCAGAAATTCATCGACGTGACCGCCCGCATCCGGGCCCTGCGGGCGATGATCGGAGAACGTGCCGTGCATATCGAGGTGGATGGCGGCGTGGACATCGCCACCGCGCCGCTGGTGACGGCGGCCGGGGCGGATGTGCTGGTCGCGGGTTCGGCGGTGTTCCGCGGCGGCTCGACCGCCAATCCCGCGATCTATGGCCAGAACATCCGCGCGATCCGCAATGCCGCAAGCGGCGTGACCGTCTGACCCCGCCGGCCTGCCGGTGACCCTCTGACATCGACGGGGCTGCGCCGCTGCGGCCCGCTCATCACGCCCCTTCGCGACCAGAGCGGCCGGCGCACGCGGCCGGCCGGATGCTGCCCGTGCCGGCCTGCTTTTCCTGCCCGCCGCGTCCTGTTTCTACCGGCGCGGGAACTCCTTTGGCGGAAAGCTGTTATCCTCCTGACATGACGGGCATTCACAATCACGTCAGATGCCCGTGCAGCGTCAACAGATGCCGGAGGAAACAACATGAACGGAATCATCTATCTCGTCGGGCTTGTCGTCGTCGTTCTGGCGATCCTGTCCTTGCTGGGGCTGCGGTAACGGGCCGCTCGAGCTTCGTAACCCATCGTTGAAAGGACGGAAGGACATGCCTGAACGCACCGAAACACTTACTGCCGCCTCGGCGCCACGCAGCCTCCATGACGGAAGCTACGTGGACTGGCCGGCGGTCTTTGCCGGCGGGGTCGTCGCATCGGCCATCGCTTTCGTGTTCACGACCTTCGGCACGGGGATCGGGCTGACGCTGGCCTCTCCCTATGAGGGCGAAGGGTCGGCGCTGGCATCGTTGCTGGCGATCGGAAGCTGGATGATCTGGACCGTGGTCTCGAGCTTCATGGTCGGCGGATATATCGCCGGCCGCATGCGCCGCCGGATCGACAGCGCCAATGCCGATGAGGTCGGGATCCGCGACGGGATCCACGGGCTGACGGTCTGGGGCGTCGGGGTGCTCGTCGGCGCGGTCATCCTTGCGGCCGGTATCGGGCAGGCCACCGACGTGGCGAGCCGCGCCGAGGGGCCGATTGCCGAAACTGCGGCCGCCGCCATGGATGCCACCACGCAGGACGAAAGCAGCGCGGCAAGCGACGAGGCCGGAACCACGACCGCGCCGACGCCGCGAGAAGACCGCGCCGAGGCCGACCGCGCTCCCACTAAGGCGCAGGCCGACGAGGCGCGCAAATACGGGATCGTCGCCGCCTTTGTCGTCGCGGCTTCGCTCTTCATAGCGGCGGCTGCCGCATACTGGGCCGCGAGCCTTGGCGGGCGTCACCGCGACGAAGGCCGCGCCACGGCACGTTTCGGCCGCTGGACATGACATAGGAGGAAACGAGATGCCGGCCATTCTGCTCTGGCTTCTGGGCGTGCCGCTCTGGATCATCATCCTGCTGGTGCTGCTGGCCTGAATGGCCAGGGACCAAACGGGGCGCCTGCCCGCCCGTGATGCCGTCCCCCTCAGGGGGCGGCATTTTTCATGCGCGCCGGGACCGCCCGGTTTCAGCCGAACAGGTCGGACTGCGGGCGCGCGGTTTGCTGCGGCGGCACGAGGCCCAGATGCGACCAGGCCCCGTGCGCCAGCATCCGCCCGCGCGGGGTGCGCTGGATCAGCCCCTGTTGCAGCAGGAAGGGCTCGATCACCTCTTCAAGCGCATCGCGGCTTTCGCTCAGGGCGGCGCTCAGGGTCTCGATGCCCACGGGCCCGCCCATGTAGCTTTCGGCGATGAGGCGCAGATAGCGCCGGTCCGCCCCGTCGAGCCCCAGATGATCGACGCCGAGACGGCTCAGCGCGTTGTCGGCCAGATCACGGGTGATGACGCCGTCGCCCTCGACGATGGCGAAATCCACCACCCGCCGCAAGAGCCGCCCGGCGATGCGCGGCGTGCCGCGGGCGCGGCGTGCGATCTCGCGCGCGCCCGCGTCTTCTGCCGGCGCGCCGAGCTTTCTGGCGTTGCGGCTGACAATTTCGTGCAGCTCGTCCACGGTATAGAACTGCAGCCGGGTCGGGATGCCGAAGCGGTCGCGCAGCGGCGTCGTCAGCAGCCCCATGCGCGTGGTGGCGCCGACCAGCGTGAAGGGCTGCAGCTCGATCCGCACGGTCCGCGCCGCCGGCCCCTCCCCGATCACGAGGTCAAGCTCGAAATCCTCGAGCGCCGGATAGAGCACTTCTTCCACTGCCGGGTTCAGGCGATGAATCTCGTCGATGAAGAGCACATCCCGCGCCTCGAGATTGGTGAGGATCGCCGCAAGATCGCCCGCCCGCGCCAGCACCGGCCCCGAGGTCATGCGGAAACCGACGCCAAGTTCGCGCGCGACGATCTGCGCCAGCGTCGTCTTGCCGAGCCCGGGGGGGCCGTGGAACAGCGTGTGGTCCATCGCCTCGCCCCGCTGCCGCGCCGAGGCGATGAAGATGCTCAGGTTGGCGCGGGCCTCGGCCTGACCGATGAATTCGTCAAGCCGCTGCGGGCGCAGCGCACGGTCGATGTCTTCGCCCCTGCCCTCCGGGCCGTCTTCGGGCAGCGGCTCGGGGCGCAGTATCGGGTCGGAATCGCTCATGATCTTCGCCACCTTGCCGCTGCTATGCCTTGGGCGCCAGCAGTTTCAGCGCTTGCCGGATCAGCGCCTCCGCCCCTGCTTCCGGCGTCTCGCCCGCCGCCTGCGCTACTGCCGCTGCCGCCTCGGAGGGGCCATAGCCGAGGTTGCCGAGCGCCGAAAGCGCATCCGCCTGGGCCGAGGCACGCCCCTGCCCACCCGCTGCGGCCTCGCCGCCGGATGGCGGTGGCGTCACCGTTTCATCGTCGGTTGTGGGTGCGGCGCTCGGTGCGGGGGGTTCCGCGGCCGTGCCCATCGCCATGACGGCCGGGGCCTTGTCCTTGAGTTCCAGCACGATGCGCTGTGCGGTCTTGGGGCCGACACCGCGCGCCACCCGCACCGCCGCCCAGTCGCCGAGCGCGATCGCCCGCCCGAGCCCCTCGGCCCCGATCGCGCCGAGGATCGCAAGCGCCACCTTGGCCCCGACCCCCTGCACCGTGGTCAGCAGACGATACCATTCCTTTTCCACGAGGCTCGGGAAACCGATCAGCTGCAGCAGATCCTCGCGCACGACAAGATCGGTATAAAGCGAGACCGCCTCGCCCACCGCCGGCAGCGCGGCGAGCGTGCGCTCGGAGCAGTGGACGATATAGCCCACGCCGCCCACGTCGATCAGCACATGATCGCCGCCGCGCCAGTCGAGCCGCCCCCGGATCCGCCCGATCACGCCCGCACCTCGCGCAGGGTCCGGGCCGGCGCGGCGCTGTAGCGCGCATGGCAGATCGCGATGGCCAGCGCATCGGCGGCATCCGGCCCCTCGGGATCACAGCCCGGCAGTTGCAGCCGCACCATATGCAGGATCTGCGCCTTGTCGGCATGGCCGACGCCGACCACCGTCTTCTTGACGCGGTTCGGCGCATATTCCCCGATCCTGAGCCCCGCCTGCGCCGGCACCAGCAGCGCAACGCCCCGCGCCTGGCCGAGTTTCAGCGTGCCGGCCCCGTCGCGATTGACAAAGGTCTGTTCGATCGCGGCCTCGTCGGGGGCAAAGCGGGCGCAGATTTCGCTTAGCTGGCGGTGCAGAGACAGCAGCCGCTGGCCGAGTTCCCCCTCGCCGGAGCGGCAGGATCCGTTCGCCACGTGACGCAGCCGCGTGCCATCCGATTCGATGACGCCCCAACCCAGTGTCCGCAAGCCCGGATCAATCCCCAGAATCCGCATTCGACCGCCCTGCCCGCCGGCAATATGTTGCCTTTTCGACCCGCTAGCACGAAAAGCGAACACCGTCCACATTGCTGCGGTATTTTGCCCGGATTTGCCGCCTTGCGGCCGGCGGGACGCAGACGGCCTGAAAGCGACACAACAGGGGCTATAAGCGGCATGTTGAGCGTGAATTTTCCTTAGCCTTTCAAAGGTTTGCGCGAAACCGGCCAGCCATGCCGCGGCTGCATGGCTGCCATGTCCAAACACGACTTGCCGGGTCTGGAACAGGTGCCTAACTGCAACTCAAACGACCACGCTGCGCTTGCGCGCGCACAACGGCGAAGGAGATGAGTATGGCCGCTTTCGATACGACACGCACCAATTACGGCGCGCCTGGTTTTCTTGGCCGGGCCGGCGCAATGTTCACCGCAGTTCATGCCGGGATCGCCTCCTGGAACGACGGCCGCAGCGCGCGCAAGGCGCTTGGCCGGCTGTCGGACCGTCAGCTCGAGGATATCGGCCTTGTCCGCGGCGATATCGAACTGATCGCCGCCGGCAAGCATCGGCGCTGAACGCCGGGGGCCATCCGGGCACATGATCGACCGGATCCATTGACGCCGCGCGGGCAGCACTCGCGCGGCGTTTCTTTTGTCGCTTCGGATCACCGGTGCCACAACGGATCCGGGCGTGCCCTCCGGTCAACCGCTCCGCCGCAGAAGCAGCGTGGTCCAGTCGCCCAGATCCATGCGCGAAAGCTCGGCAAAGCCGGCCTGCGCATAGCCCTGCGCCACACCGGCGGCCTGTTCGGTCAGGATGCCCGACAGGATCGCATGACCGCCGGGGGCGAGGCTCGCGGCGAAATCCGGCGCCAGCGCCAGCAGCGGCCCCTTGAGGATATTGGCAAGGATCAGGTCAAAAGGCGCAAGAGCGGCAAGCTCGGGATGGGCAAGCCCCGCCGCCTCGACACAGGCGATCCGCCCCGAAAGCCCGTTCACCTCCAGATTGGCCCGCGCGACCTCGACCGCCACCGGGTCGATGTCGGAGGCGATGATCGCGGCGCCTTCCCAGAGATGCGCCGCCGCCATCGCCAGCACCGCGGTGCCGCTGCCCACATCAATGATGCGCCGGGGATCGGGTGCATCCGCCCCGGCAGCCAGTTGTTCAAGCATCAGCAGACAGCCGAGCGTCGTGCCGTGGTGGCCGGTGCCGAAGGCCATCGCCGCCTCGATCCGCAGCGGCACGCAACCCTCGGGTTCGCGGCCGGCGTCATGGCTTCCGTGCACCCAGAAGCGCCCGGCCCGCACCGGCGCCAGTTCACGACGCACATGGGCGACCCAATCGGTTTCGGGCAGTTCCGAAACCGTGAAGGGGCGCGCCTCGAACGCCGCCGCGAGCAGCGCCAGCGCCACCGCGTCGGGCTCTGCCTCGAAATAGCCGCCGACCTCCCAGAGGCCGGAGCCGTCCTCGAGCTCGAAAACGCCGACGCCGACCGGGACCGGCTCCATCCGCTCCATGGCGGTGCCGAGCGCCGCCGCCCGGGCCTCGTCGGGCAATGTGGTAAGGGCAGTGAATACGGGCATATCACGGGCTCCTGCTGTGGCCGCGCCCTGCGCCTATTGCCGATCACGGCCACGGTCAAGCCGCCGCCCCCCGCAACCCCGCCCGGAGCGGAGGGCGCAACATTGCAGAGTTGAAACATCGCCTTGATTGACGCATGCTCCCCCCGCATTCTAGAGAAGGAGACCGATATGCGTACTCGTGCCGCTGTCGCGCTCGAGGCGGGAAAACCGCTCGAAATCATGGAAGTCGAACTCGAAGGCCCCAAGGCCGGCGAGGTCATGGTTGAAATCAAGGCAACCGGTATCTGCCACACGGATGAGTTCACGCTGTCCGGCGCCGACCCCGAAGGGATCTTTCCGGCGATCCTCGGCCACGAAGGGGCCGGCGTGGTGGTCGAGATCGGCGAGGGCGTGACCTCGGTCAAGCCGGGCGATCACGTGATCCCGCTTTACACCCCCGAATGCCGCCAGTGCGCCTCGTGCCTGTCGGGCAAGACCAACATGTGCCACGCGATCCGTGCGACCCAGGGCCAGGGGCTGATGCCCGACGGCACGACCCGGTTCAGCATGCTCGACGGCACGCCGATCCATCACTACATGGGCTGCTCGACCTTCGCGAACCACACCGTGCTGCCCGAGATCGCCCTGGCCAAAGTGCGCGAGGACGCGCCCTTCGACAAGATCTGCTATATCGGCTGCGGCGTCACCACCGGCATCGGCGCGGTGATCAATACGGCCGGTGTCGAGATCGGCTCGACCGCCGCGGTGTTCGGGCTGGGCGGCATCGGGCTGAACGTGATCCAGGGCCTGCGGCTTGCCGGGGCGGACATGATCATCGGCGTCGATCTGAACGATGAAAAGCGCACCATGGCCGAACAGTTCGGCATGACCCATTTCATCAACCCGAAGAACGTCGAGAACGTGGTTCAGGAAATCGTCGGGATGACCAAAACCGACTTCGACCCGATCGGCGGCGTGGATTACAGCTTTGACGCGACCGGCAACGTGCAGGTGATGCGCGACGCGCTCGAATGTTCGCATCGTGGCTGGGGGCAGTCGATCATCATCGGCGTCGCGCCCGCGGGGGCCGAGATCAGCACCCGTCCGTTCCAGCTGGTCACCGGCCGGGTCTGGAAGGGCACGGCCTTTGGCGGCGCGCGCGGCCGCACCGATGTGCCGAAGATCGTCGACTGGTACATGGACGGCAAGATCGAGATCGACCCGATGATCACCCACACCATGCCGCTCGAGGACATCAACAAGGGCTTTGACCTGATGAACCGGGGTGAATCGATCCGTTCGGTCGTGCTGTACTGAATGGCGGCCGAGAGCACCCATCTCGCCATCCTGATCGACGCCGACAACACCTCGCCCAAATATGCGAAAGCGATCTTCGACGAGATCGCCTCGCTGGGCGAGGCATCGGTGCGGCGCTGCTATGGCGATTTCTCCAGCTCGCAGATGGCGGGCTGGTCGCGGGTCCAGGCCGATTTCGGGCTGGTCCCGCACCACCAGCCGGCGAATACCGTGGGCAAGAACGCCAGCGACATCGCTCTGGTGATCGACGCGATGGATCTCATGCACACGGGGCGGTTCGACGGCTTCGTGCTGATCAGTTCCGACAGCGATTTCACCCGCCTCGCAAGCCGCATCCGCGAACAGGGAATAGACGTGTTCGGCATGGGCATGCAGAAGACGCCCTCGGCCTTCGTCAAGGCGTGCAAACGGTTCATATACCTTGAAAACCTCGGTGACCGCGAAGAGGACGACACGGCACCGGAACGTTCCTCCGCCAGCCGGCCGCTAGCGGAGGCGCGCGACCTGATCCTGAAGGCGATGGACGCGATCGACCAGGATGACGACTGGTATGCGCTGGGCAAGCTCGGCCAGTTCATCACCGCCGCGAACCCCGATTTCGACACGCGCAGCTTCGGCAAGCGCAAGCTGAGCGACCTTGTCGCCGCGCTCAAGCGCTTCGAGACCCGCCGGGGCGAGGGAAACCAGATCCTCGTGCGCCGGATCGACTGAGAAGCCGGCCCCCTGCCGCCGCCCGAAGGCCGTGATGGCGGCTTGCACCGGCGGGGGCAGCCCTGTAGTTTGGAATAATTCTAAACTAGGGGCATCCGATGCGCTTTCTTCCGCAACGCAAACGTTTCCGCGACCTGACCGAACAGGAAATCCTCGCCCTTGCCATCTCGTCCGAGGAGGACGACGCGCGCATCTACCGCAGCTATGCCGAACGCCTGCGTGGCGACTATCCGGCCAGCGCGCGCATGTTCGAGGCCATGGCCGAAGAGGAAGACGCCCATCGCGCGCAACTGATCGCCCTGCACGAGGCGCGGTTCGGATCCACGATCCCCCTGCTGCGGCGCGAACATGTGGCGGGCTATTACAACCGCCGCCCGGTCTGGCTGATTCAGAATCTCGGGCTCGACCGCATCCGCGCCGAAGCGGCATTGATGGAACATGATGCCGAACAGTTCTACCTTGCCGCGGTCCGGCGGACAGGCGATGCCGAGACGCGGCGCCTGCTCGGTGATCTGGCCGCGGCCGAGGCGCGCCATCAGACACTGGCCGGTGATCTGGCCGAGGCGCACCTGGTCGGAGACGCCCGCGCACAGGAAGACGCCGCCGCGCATCGCCAGTTCGTCCTGACCTGGGTGCAGCCGGGGCTTGCCGGGCTGATGGATGGCTCGGTCTCGACCCTTGCGCCGATCTTTGCCACCGCTTTCGCGACCCATGACACGCAGACCACGCTGCTGATCGGGATTGCTGCCTCGGTCGGGGCCGGGATTTCCATGGGCTTTACCGAAGCGGCCTCGGACGACGGGGAAATCTCCGGCCGCGGCTCTCCGGTGAAGCGCGGGCTTGCTTCGGGCATCATGACCACGCTTGGCGGCATGGGGCACGCCCTGCCCTATCTCATTACCGATTTCTGGACCGCGACCACGCTGGCCTTTGTCATCGTCTTTGTCGAACTCTGGGCCATCGCCTGGATCCAGCGGCGCTATATGGAAACCCCGTTCTTCCGGGCCGCGTTCCAGGTGGTGCTCGGGGGTGCGCTGGTGCTGGCGGCGGGCATCCTGATCGGCAGCGGCTGAGGCCCCGGACTGGACCTGAACGCCCCCAGCCTGTAGCCATGGCGGCGATCAAGCGGAAACAAGAGGAGTGAAAAGGTGGAAACCATCTCTGAAAATGCCTGTTTCGGCGGTGTCCAGGGCGTCTATCGCCACAAGTCCGACAGTTGCCGGTGCGACATGACCTTCGGCCTTTTCCTGCCCGAAGAGGCCCGGGACGAGAATGTGCCGCTGCTCTGGTATCTGTCCGGGCTCACATGCACCCATGAAAACGCCATGACCAAGGCCGCCGCGCAGGGCTGGGCCGCCGAGCACGGCATCGCGCTGGTCTTTCCCGACACCTCGCCGCGCGGCGAGGGCATCGCCAATGACGATGCCTTCGACATGGGCCAGGGCGCGGGGTTTTACGTCAACGCAACCGAAGATCCGTGGAAGCCGCATTTCCGGATGTGGGATTACGTCGCCGAGGAACTGCCCGCGCTTCTGGCCCGGAATTTCGCCATCGACGCCGAGCGGCAGTCGATCACCGGCCATTCCATGGGCGGGCACGGGGCGCTGACGCTGGCGATGAACCTGCCCGAACGCTACCGTTCGGTTTCGGCCTTCTCGCCGATCTGCAACCCGGCCAGTTCGGACTGGGGGCGCAAGCAGCTTTCCGGCTATCTGGGCGCCGATGAAAGCAAGTGGGCGCGCCACGACGCCTCGCTTCTGATGCGCGAAAAGGGCTTTGACGGCCCGATGCTGATCGACACCGGCACCAATGACCAGTTCATCGAGCTGCTGCGCCCCGAAACCCTAGCCGAAGCGATCGCCGCGCGCCGCCAGCAGGCCGCGTTCCGCATGCAGCCGGGGTACGATCACAGCTATTTCTTCGTCTCGTCCTTCATGGAAGACCACATCGCCTTCCATGCCGAGGCGCTCTGGACCTGATCCGGGGCGGCGGGTGCGCCTGCGGGCGCGCCCCGTCCCGCCCTACTGCCGCGCGCTCCAGCTGATCGAGGCGCGGCGGCGGGTGTGGAATTCGCCCATCAGGCCGATCATCGTCAGCGCGATGCCGACCCAGAGGGCATATTTCCAGCTTGTGAACAGCGGCGTGTAGTTCAGGAACACGAATCCGCGCGCCTGGTCGATGCAGTGGAACAGCGGATTCCAGTCGAACAGCGCCAGCATGAAGGCCGGCAGCGAGTTGGCGAGGAACATCTTGCCCGACACGATCATGCTCGCCCGCTGATAGGCCATGGTCGCGACGCTTACGAAGGTCGGAAACCAGGGCTTCAGCGCATAGAAGATCAGCCCGACCGAACAGCCCGTGAACCAGCCGAGCAGCACCATGCCGACCGCGCCAACGGGATCGTCGATGGTGATCGGGGTAAAGGCGACGTGATAGACGAACAGGATCACCGCCATCGACAGGATCTGCACGTAAAGACAGGCCAGCGCCGCCGAAGACACGGAAATGACCGTATTCATCGGCGCGTGTTTCATGATCGCGCTGGCCGGCCCCTCGGCGCCGGTGACCGCACCCACGGCCTTGACGTGGCACATGAACAGGAAGATGCCCGACATGATATACAGCAGGAAATCGCCGCGCAGCGCCGTCGAGCGGATGCCGAGCACCACGAACATCGCGTAGAACACCATCACGAACACCACCGATTGCAGGATGTTGACGCCGATGGCGATGAAGGCGTTGTTGTGACGGCGGCGGATATTGCGCACCGCCGAGTGATAGATCAGCTCGAGCAGGTGAAACGCGCCTGCAAGCCTGCCCCGTCGCTGTCCCGTGTGAAACATGGTGCCGATCCCGTGTGCCGGCACCCGAGACCGGGGAACTCTGCCCGCATCTTGTCGTTCTGCCGTTGGCAAAGCATAAAAGGCGGCAGGTCCGAATGCAATCTCGCCCAGCGGACCTGCCAGCAGGAACGGAGTCCGCCGTGGATCAGGAACGCCTTCTTCATGTGATTCGAAAGCTCGCCATCCAGGCCGGAGAGCGGATCATGGAGATTTACAACTCGGACGATTTCGAGGTCCGGACCAAATCCGACGAAAGCCCGGTGACCGAAGCGGATGAATCCGCCGACCGGCTGATTTCCGCCGGGCTGCGCGACGCCTTTCCCGATGTGGCGCTGGTGACCGAGGAACAGGCCGCCTCGCACCGGCACAGCGGGGATACGTTCTTCATCGTCGATCCATTGGACGGCACCAAGGAATTCGTCAGGCGGCGCGGCGATTTCACGGTGAATATCGCCTGGGTCGAAGGCGGCACGCCCCGGCGCGGGGTGGTCTATGCGCCGGCGCGCAGGCGCATGTTCCTGACCCTTGCCGATGGCAGTTCGGTCGAGGAAACCGGCCCCTTCGACCCCGAGCAAATCGGCGCCACTACACCGCTGCGCGTGGCGCAGGCCGACAACGCCGCGCTGCGCGTCGTCGCCAGCAAATCGCACCGCGATGCCGAAACCGACGCCTATATCGCCCGCTACGAGGTCGGTGACGTGAAAAGCGCCGGTTCCTCGCTGAAATTCTGCCTTGTGGCCAGTGGCGAGGCCGATCTTTATCCCCGTCTCGGGCGCACCATGGAATGGGACACGGCCGCGGGTCATGCCGTCCTTGCCGGTGCAGGCGGGCAGGTTCTGCGGTTCGACGATCTTGCGCCGCTGTCCTATGGCAAGGACGGTTTCGCCAACCCGTTCTTCATCGCCTGTGCCCCCTCGGTCCGACTGGAGGAAAGCTGATGGCCGTTCTTGTCGTCATTCCCGCCCGCTATGCCTCGAGCCGCTTTCCCGGCAAGCCGCTTGCGCGGCTGCGCGGTGCCAGCGGCACCACGAAAAGCCTGATCGAACGCTCGTGGAATGCGGCCCGCGCCGTCGAGGGGATCGAACGCGTGGTGGTTGCCACCGATGACGATCGCATCCGCGAGGCGGCGCAGGAATTCGGCGCCGAGGTGGTGATGACCTCGCGCGATTGCGCGAACGGCACCGAACGCTGCGCCGAGGCCCATGCAACGCTTGGCGGCGACTTCGATTTCGTGGTGAACCTTCAGGGGGATGCGCCGCTCACCCCGAGCTGGTTCGTCGAGGATCTGATTGCCGGGCTGCGCAACGCGCCCGAGGCCGAAATCGCGACTCCGGTGCTGCGCTGCGACGGGCACATGCTCGGCGCGCTGCTGGCCGATCGCCGCGCGGGCCGGGTCGGCGGCACGACGGCCGTGTTCGGCGCCGACCGGCAAGCGCTTTATTTCAGCAAGGAAGTGATCCCCTACACCGCTGCCGCGCCCCAGAGCGACGCCGAACAGACCGCCGTCTTTCATCACGTGGGCGTCTATGCCTATCGCGCGGCGGCGCTCGCCGCCTATCCCCGCTGGCCGACCGGGCGGCTTGAACTGCTGGAGGGGCTCGAACAGCTGCGCTTTCTCGAACAGGGCCGCAAGGTGCTTTGCGTCGAGGTCGAATCGCGCGGGCGCCAGTTCTGGGAGCTGAACAACCCCGAGGATATTCCCCGCATCGAGGCCATGCTGGCCGACATGAAGATGAAATGATCCCCACGCCGGGCGCGGCTCCGGCTCCGGCCCGGGCCGGTGTCAGCGTCAGCGTCGTGGTGGTCAGCCACGGCCGGCCGCAGGCGCTGTGCCGCTGCCTGACCGGGCTCGCCCGCCAGATCCACGACCCCTACGAGATCATCGTGGTCGCCGACACGCCGGGGCGCGCGGCGCTCGCCCGCCTGCCCTTTGCCGCCGGCCTTCATGTAACCGGCTTCGACGAGGCGAACATATCGCGTGCCCGCAATCTCGGCATCACCGCCGCCGCCGGGGATATCGTCGCCTTCATCGACGACGACGCCGTGCCCGAGCCGGCCTGGCTGCATCATCTCGCGGCGGCGTTTTCCGACTCCGCGGTGGCGGCGGCGGGTGGCTATGTGCGGGGCCGCAACGGCATCTCGTTCCAGTCCCGCGCGCGTTCGGTCGATCATTGCGGGCGCACGGCCCCGATCCGGCTGCGCGGCCCGCATCCGGTGGCGCTCACCCCGACGCGGGAGCGCGCGATCAAGCTTGAAGGTACCAACATGGCGTTCCGGCGCACGGTCATCGCCGGGCTTGGCGGTTTCGACCCGCGCTATCGGTTCTTTCTTGATGAAACCGACTTGAACCTGCGCATGGGCCGGCGCGGCCTGGTCAGCGCCATCGTGCCGCTTGCGCAGGTGCATCACGGCTTTGCCGCAAGCCGCTTGCGCCGCGCCGACCGGGTGCCGCGCGACCTGCACGAGATCGGCGCAAGCTGGGCCGTGTTCCTGAGCGCCCATGCCCCGGACCGGCTCGATGCCGCGTGGCGGCGGGTGCAGGCCGGGGAACGCGCCCGTGCCATCCGCCACCTGATCGCCGGCGGGATCGAACCCGCGGACATGCGCCGCCTGCTCGCCTCGCTCGAGGCCGGATTTGCCGAAGGGCTGACGCGGCGCGCACAGCCCCTTGTTTCCCTGCCGCCGCCTGCACGCGATTTTTCCCGCTTTGTGCCCCTGTCCGGGCCGGGCGACAGGTTTCTTGCAGGGCCTTCGTGGCGGCTCGGGGCGCTCCGGGCGAAGGCCCGCGCGCTTGCCGAGGGCGGCACCAACGTGACCCTGCTCAGCCTCTCGCCGAGTGCGTTTTTTCATCGCATGGAATGGCGCGACACACATTGGGAGCAGCGCGGCGGCCTGTTCGGGAAAAGCGACCGCAGCCAGCCCCTGCTGGCGTTCTGGCGCCCCTCGCGCCGCATCGAGGCGGAACGGGAACGGATTACAGCGGCACGGTCGGCGGCGGAATTATGCCTCGAATCCGCCGGGCCTGATTGACAGGCTCGGCAAGGCCCTGAATGATCGAGTGGAGCGCCGGCAAGGACGGGTCCGCCCTGCCCGCATACCGGGCGCCGCTTTCAAGGGCACGCGAATTTCACGCCGGCCGATATTTGGATCAAGAGGTTTTCAATCATGCACGACAAGGTCACCAAGGCGATTTTCCCTGTGGCAGGGCTCGGCACCCGTTTCCTGCCGGCGACCAAATCCGTTCCCAAGGAAATCATGACCCTGGTTGACCGTCCGCTCGTGCAATATGCGATCGACGAGGCGCGCGCCGCCGGCATCACCGATTTCATCTTCGTCACCTCGCGCGGGAAATCGGCGCTCGAAAACTATTTCGATCATGCGCCGATGCTGGAAAGGGAGCTCGAGGAAAAGGGCAAGGACGAGCTCCTGAAGGTGCTGAAATCCACCTATATGGAAAGCGGCGAGGTGGCCTATCTGCGCCAGCACCGGGCGCATGGGCTTGGTCATGCGGTCTGGTGCGCGCGGCGCCTGATCGCCGACGAGCCCTTCGCCGTGATCCTGCCCGACGACGTGATCGCCGCCGGGCGCCCCTGCCTGCAGCAGATGGTCGAGGCCCATGCCGAGACCGGCGGCAACATGGTCGCGGCGATGGAGGTTCCGCACGACCAGGTGTCGTCCTATGGAATCCTCGACGTGAACGGCGAACGCGACCGGGTGCTTTCCGTGCGCGGCATGGTGGAAAAGCCGAAGCCGGCCGAGGCGCCCTCGAACCTTGCCGTGATCGGGCGCTATATCCTGACGCCTTCGATCCTGCGCAATCTCGAGCGGATCGAGGCCGGTGCGGGCGGCGAAATCCAGTTGACTGACGCCATCGCCGCCGACATCAGCGCCGGCAATCCGGTGCATGGCTACCGCTTCGAAGGCGAGCGTTTCGACTGCGGCTCCAAGGCGGGCTTCCTGCAGGCGACGGTGGCCTTTGCTCTGGCGCGGGACGATCTGCGCGACGACCTGCTGCGCTATATCCAGGACACCGTGATCGTTCCCAAGGCGGCACAGTAAGACCAGGGCGGGCCAGCCGACATGAAAACCATACTCGTCACCGGCGGGGCAGGCTATATCGGCTCGCATGCCTGCAAGGCGCTGAAGGCGGCGGGTTACATCCCCGTCACCTATGACAATCTGCTGACCGGCTGGCGCGACGCGGTGAAGTTCGGCCCCTTCGAGGAAGGCGACCTTTCCGACCGCGC